>DASWWB010000963.1:0-2915 GCA_036406115.1 Herpetosiphonaceae bacterium | reverse complement strand
GCCGGCGCCCCGACGGCCCGCAGCCGCGCGAAGCCGGGCGCTTGGCCGCCTGGCTGCGGCCCTGATCGTTCTGCTCGGGAAGGAGTTCTCAGTTGATCCAGTCGGCGCCATTTCTTTCGCTGATCATCCCGGCCTATAACGAGAGCCGGCGGCTGCCCCAGACGCTGGCGGCGGTCCGGGCCTATCTGGAAGCCCAGCCCTGGGACTGGGAGCTGCTGGTGGTCGATGACGGCAGCAGCGACGAGACCGTCGCCCTGGCCCGCGCGAGCCTGGCTGACGAGCCGCGCGCCCGGGTGATCGAAAACCCGCATCGCGGCAAAGGCTACACGGTCCGGACGGGCATGCTGGCGGCCCGCGGCCAGTACGTGCTGTTCTCGGACGCTGATCTGGCGGTGCCGCTCGAGGAGTGGCCCAAGCTCCAGCAGGCGCTGGAGGCCGGCTGCGATGTGGCGATCGGCTCGCGCGAGGGCGCCGGGGCCCAGCGGATCGACGAGCCGCCCCACCGCCACCTGATGGGCCGGGTCTTCAATCTGATCGTGCGCCTGCTGGCCGTCGGCTCGTTCCAGGACACCCAGTGCGGCTTCAAGGCCTTCACCCGCGAGGCGGCCCACGATCTGTTCGCCCGCCTCCAGCTCTACGGCGACAACGCCGCCGCCCCGCGCGGCGCCGCCGTCACGGCCTTCGATGTCGAGGTGCTGTTCCTCGCCGGCCGCCGCGGCTATCGCATCCGCGAGGTGCCGGTGATCTGGCGCTACGGCGAGGAGACCAAGGTCGATCCGCTGCGCGACTCCTGGCGCAATTTCGGCGATGTGCTGCGGGTCCGCCTCAACGCCCTGCGCGGGCGCTACCGCGATGTCGAGCAGCGCAGCGCCTCCCATGACGCAGTGCGTTGACAGCCGGCCGCCCCCCGCGTACAATAGCCGGCAACTTTTACGAGGAGGTCCGGCCATGGAACGGCGAGTGAGCGACCTGATGCGCCGCGGCATTATTTCCTGCGCCCCCGACACGCCCATCCAAGAGGTGGCCCGCACGATGACGGAGAACGATGTCAGCGCGCTGGTGGTGATGGAGGGCGATGCGCTGACCGGCATCATCTCCCGCACCGATCTGGTCAATGCGCGGGTCTACGAGCAGTATTGGAAGCACTGGCGCGGCCTGACCGCCGGCCACATCATGACGAAGGACGTGGTGACGGTGGCCGCCGATGAGTCGCTGGAGCGGGCCGGCAGGCTGCTGATGGAGCGCCACATCCACCGCTTGGTGGTCGTCGAGCAGCGCGACGGGGCGCCGCGCCCGATCGGCGTGCTCTCGATCACGGATATTGTCCGCGATCTCTCGACCCAGGATTAATTAATGATTTGACAACCCCGTCGCGCCGGATGGCGGCGGGAAGCGCGGGCCGGATCAGTTTCGGCTCACCATCGTCAAATGGCGATAGCTCCCTTGACGCGCCCCGGCCGCAGGGCTATAGTAGACAGCGTAGCCCGTTGGAAACGGCTCCCGAGAAACAGCACCTGAACAGCCTACGAAACACTCATCAGCAAGCGCCATCTACCCCGGGAATGGCCCGGGGACATGAGCGTAAGTTCACCGAAACACGACACGGGGCAGAGGAGGTTCTCTTTCAAGTCCCACGATCGCGAGGATGTGAACGACTACATGCCGATGGGGTACGCGCGCGGTGAAGGCCGGCGGTACCGACCATCCCGTGCTACGGAGTTGATGAGAACGGCATTGAAACCCGCACGCCTGAGACCGCTAAACATAATAGGGTCCGGGGCGGGCAAGAGCCCGGCGCACCGCTGCCACGGGGGTATCCCCGCATGGAGAGCCGCGACCGACGCGAAGATGCCTAGTGGCTGTCCAAGAGTTGAAGCTGATGAGGGGGCAACGCCCGCGGGCTTTCTTGTTTAGACACGCGGCGCCGAAGGGCGCCGCGTGCGCGTTTTAGCCTCAGCGCTCGCCCCGCCCCAGCAGCGCCGCCCCCACCGCCGCCAGCCACAGCGCCCACAGCAGGTAGCTGGCGGCGTTGATCGCCCCCGCCGCCGCCCAGCCGGCCGGCTCCAGCAGCCCCGCCAAAATCCCCGCCGCCAGCGCGGCGCCGATCCAGCCCAGCCAGCGCTTGATCAGCCCGGACTGCACCAGCGCCGCCGCGATCAGCGCGGTCCACAGGCCGGTCGCCAGGAAGCCCAGGTGCTCGCCCAGCGCCATGCCGGCGTAGCGATGGAAGGCGTCGAAGACGACCGCGATCGCCTCGCGTTGCGCCCCGCTCGCCGCCGGGCTCAGGTATTGGGCAGCCAGCTGCGGCACGACGAAGGTCCAGCGCAGGAAGCCGAGGGTCTGGACCAGCCCGGCCAGCACGCCGAAGGTCGAGGCCAGCCAGAGGTAGCCGAGCGGCCGCCTGGCGGCGATCAGCTGATGGGCCAGCACGACCAGCGGGATGAACAGGAAGGCGATCAGGGCGATCGCGTACCACGAGCCGACCAGCGCCGGGCCGCCGCGCTGGAATTTGGCCAGGATGTCGCCGGTCGGCTGGCGCAGGATGTCCGGGTACTCGAACTGGATTTGCAGCAGCGTGAAGCAAGCGGTGAAGGCGAGCGGCACGATGATCAGGAGCGCGGCCGTCAGGCGGCGCTGGGCGGTGGCGTTCATTGGGCTCTCGGCTTTCTGCGCGAAGCGCGCTCAAGGACAGGCGGGGCGCGGCGCCCGCGACGAGTCGGCGCCCCCGGCTCAGCGAGCCGGCGCGGATGGGTTGGCGGGTTGCTTTGGGATTGGCGGGGTTCGGGGATGGGCTAGCCGGGGCGGAGATGGGGCCGCAGCACCCCCATCAGCAGGGCGACGCCCCGCTCGATGCTGGTTTCGTCCACGGGCTCGCCGCCCAGCTCCAGCGAGGGCAGCCAGAACTCGCTGACCAG
>DASWWB010000962.1:0-1606 GCA_036406115.1 Herpetosiphonaceae bacterium | reverse complement strand
GGCGGCCGGCCGCCCGATCAGCGCCGCCGCCGGCTGGCCGAGCATGCGCTCGGCGCTGGCGTTCACATAGCTCACCCGCCCTTCCGGATCGACGGCGTAGACGCCGTCGTGCAGGCTCTGGGTCAGCGCCTGGAGAAAGGCCAGGTGTTCGCGCAGCTGCTCGGCGGTCTCATGGGCGCGGATCTGTGTCAGCACTAATTGCTCGTTGATGGCCCTGATATCATCGGCCAGCTGTGTCGCAAGCTGCTGGTCCGTGGTGTCGTGGAGTTCCATGAAGATCGCCGGCGGGGCGCCGCTTCCCGCCGGGAGCGGGTAGAGCATCGCGGTCCAGGCGATCATCTCATGCTGTTGATTCGGGGGCAGCGTCTGGCGGCAGCTGCGGGCCTCGCCGCTGATCGAGACTTGCTCCAGGGTTTCGAGGAGGTTGCCGGCGCCGATGCGGGGCGCGCTGTCGCGCATGGGGCGGCCGCACAGCTCCGCCGCCGCCTGGCCCATCAGGACGGCGAACGCCGGGCTCACACACTGGATATGAAACTCGGGGCCGACCAGCAAGGCGCTGGGGAGCTGCGATTGGTCGATCAGCGTCCGGCAAAAAGCTGTCAGCGAACTCTCCGTGGCGCTGTCCATCGGGCTGGACCCGTGATCGGCTGTCCCGTCCGGGCTGTCAAAGCGCGTGGTTGCCATCGCACCCTCGTTTCTGTTTGCCAGGGCCGGCTTAGCCGAGCGGCCGGGCGACGGCCCGGTAGCGCTGGGGGCCGGCGCTCTCCACGGCGCTGGCGTAGGCCAGTCGCACCAGCCGGTCGAGGGCTGCTCGCAAGGCATCCCCGTCGCGGATCGCCGTCCGTTCGGCGAGCGCGGCCGTCGCCGCCTCGCCAAGCTCGAACAGGGCCTGCAACACCACCATCTCTTGTTCCGTCAGCCCCGCCAGCGGCGTTTGCTGCTCGGGCGGGCGTTTCGGCGCGCCGCTGGCCTCGACGGTGGCGCGGACCACCAGCCCCCGCGCCGTGATCTCATACCGCCGGCGCTCCGTGCTATGGCGGCTTTTGCGCATTTTCAGAACCATCAGGCTTTTGGTCAGCATGCCCGCGTCTTCGCGGTAGCGCAGCAGGATGATGTCATCGGCGAGGAACGAGATCGCATGCGGGCTGAGCCGCAGCTCGGTGGGCCGCTCGGTGATCTCCAGCGTCATCAGGACCGTGACGCCGCTGCCCGTGAGGGCGCTGACCAGCCGGTAGAGGGACTCGCGGAAATTGCCGCGAAACGTCGAGGCTAGCGCCAGTTCGAATCCCGACAACGAATCAAGCACCACGCGCTTGGCGCCGATCTGGGCCGCGGCGGCGCGGATCTCATGCAGGGCTTCGTCGGGCGAGAGATCCAGCGGGCGAAGATACACGAGCCGCAGCAGGCCGGCCTGCTCCATGCCCGACAGATCGATGCCAACGGCCTCGGCGCGCTGGCGGTATTCGGCGGGATGCTCCTCGAACACCATGATCACGCCTGGCTCGCCCACTTCGCCGCCGGCGGCGATGAATTGCGTCGCCAGCATGGATTTGCCGGTCCCCGACGGCCCGCTGACCAGCACGGCGTCGCCGCGCGGGATGCCGCC
>DASWWB010000961.1:0-2416 GCA_036406115.1 Herpetosiphonaceae bacterium | reverse complement strand
GTCGCGCAGATCCTGGATGGCGCCGATAATTCTGATCGGCTCGGGCGCTGCCATGGCGCTCACCCGAAGAGCGCCGCGCCCTCGGCGTCGATCAGCGCCGAAATGCGGTCGTTAAGCAGGCGCTCGATGCGCTCGCTGGCGGCAAGGTATTCCTCGAAGCCGTATTTCGTCCGCAGCCAGTGGGCGCGGAATTCGCGAGCCGCCTCGCCCTCGTAGGCGGCGCTGAATTCATGCCAGCGCCGATCCAGCGCTTCGTACTCGCCGCTCAGGCGCTGGCGGTGGGCGTGCAGGCTGGCCTGGTAGTCCTGCAAGCCGCGCAGCAGGCGGCCGGCGTCAGTGGTCATGGCGGTGCCTCCCATCTTAGGAACCATAGAGATAGCGGCGCAGCTGGATGAGCTTGTCGCGCAAAAACTGCGCGTAGTTCGGCGCCTCGCGGTTGATGTAGCGGATCATCGCTTCTTGGAAGTGCGCCCACTCGGCGTCGTACTGGCGGCGGAAGCTGTCCCGCCACAGCGGGTCGACCGCCGCATGGCTGCGGGCCAGCTCCGATACCGACTGGCGCAGGTGCTCGTTGAAGTCGTTGAGCGCCCGGTCGAAGCGCTGCATCTGCTCGAAGGTTTCATCCATGCTCATGGCTGTTTCCTTTCGCGGAGCCGGGCGCCGATCCGGCGCAGCTGCTCGCGCAGCGAGCCTTCCGGCGAGTCCGGGTCGGTCTCGATGCTGTAGGGCTTGAAGCGCGTCGGCTGATCGCGGCTGAGATCGACGTACAGGGCGCAGACCGGCTGCGGCCCGTCGCTTTGCAGCAGCGCGGCGCGCCGGCTGCGCACGAAGGCGAAGGAGTCATCCTCCGACAGCTGGAGGGCGACGCGGTGCTGGAAGTGGGGCAGCCCGCGCTTCTCGTCGATGACGGCGGCCAGGGCGCGGGCGCCGCCGGCGCTGAGGATGAGATGGATGCCGACCGGCGCGCCCTCGGCGTACAGGCGGCGCAGCTGCTCGCCCGCCGGCGACTCGGTCATGCCGTAGGCGTCAGCCTGGCGGCGCAGGGCGTCGATGCGGTCGATGTCGGAGAGAATCAGATAGATGCTTTGGCGGCGGGCGGCTTCGTCGTCAGCAGCGGCGCTCCGGCGCTCCAGCTCGTCGATCAGCTGGGCCAGCAGCCCCGGCACCGCCTGCTCCTGCTGGGTGAACTCGACCTCGAACCCGGCAGGGCGCAGCAGATCGTCGCAGACGCCGGCGAGGACGCCGCTCCAGGCGGCCCCGGGGATCGCCCGATCGGCGATGACAAAGCGGGCCGCCGCCGGCGGGCAGGCGACGGCGACGCTGGCCAGCATGCCCGCGAGCATGCCGTAGCGGGCGGCGGCGTTCGCGCCGACCAGCGCCACATGCTCGCCCACCCGCCGGCGCAGCACCAGCCGCGCCTGGCCGCGCACATTGAACTCCTGGCCCAGCCACATGACCGACGGATGCTCGGCGGCGTACCAATCCGCCACGCCCCAGCCGTGCCGCCCCGCCGGCTGGCGGGCGAGCAGCTCCAGCTCCGCCGGCCCGCGCCACGCGTCCTCGGCCAGCAGCGCCGCCAGCTGCGGGTTCTCCAGCAGATCGGGCTGGGTGGTGCCATTGAAGATCACGCGCTGCGGCAGGCGCTCGGGCGGCTCGCCCCGGGCCAGCTCGATCAGCTCGGCGATCACCCGGTCGCGCTGCTCGCCGGGGAGATAGGCGGCTTTGCCGGCGAGATTGGCGTTCTCGTCGCCGGCCCGCTCGTTGAGGACGATTTTGCCCGGCAGATTGCAGGTCGCCAGGATCAGGGCTTTGCCGCGCTGCCCGAACTCGGTGAGCGCGCGGATGTCCGACTCGGCCATCTGCATGGCGAGGCGCAAATGGAGATTGCCGAAGATGCCGGCCTGGTTGATCATCCCGGCCGCGCCGAAGCGCTGCGACGCCAGCAGCAGGTGGATGCCGGCGCTGCGGCCCTGGGCGGCCAGCTGAGCCAGCAGCGCCGAGCCCGCGCCGTCGCGATCATGCTCGAACAGCTGCTGGTACTCGTCGGCGATCAGCAGGATGCGCGGCAGCGGCCCCTCGGGCTGGCCCTTCGCCCGGTAGTGCGGCAGCGCGGCCACGCCGTGGCGGGCGAACAGCTCGTTGCGGCGGGTCATCTCGGCGCTCAGCTCGCCCAGTACGCTCCGCGACAGCTCGGCCGAGGTGCGCAGCGACACCACCTCCGCATGCGGTAGGTGCTGGTAGGGCTTGAATTCCACGCCGTACTTGCCGTCGATCAGATACATGCGCAGCTCGGCCGGGCTGTAGCGGACGGCCAGGCCCAGGATCAGGGTGTGATAGAGGCTTGATTTGCCCGAGCCGGTCATGGCGCCCAGCACGCCGTGGGCGCAGGGCTGGCCCTCGGGTCCCTCGCCGAACC
>DASWWB010000960.1:0-7962 GCA_036406115.1 Herpetosiphonaceae bacterium | reverse complement strand
AATGATACGCGTTTAGGCGGTGGGGTTTATCTGGTTGGTGGGTACCATGGGTTTCGCGGCGGCGTTGAGCGTGCCGCGCCGTGGGGCAGGCCACCCTTCGGCTTTCTTCTATTTCCTTCCGACCCCCGCTGATCCAATCCTCCTTCGTCTCCCGATGATTCGTGATTTAGGTGAATGATACGCGATTAGGCGTTGGATTTCGTTCGGTCGGTGGGTACCATGGGTGTTGCGGCGGCGTTGAGCGTGCCGCCGCCCGGGGCGCCGGCGGTCGCGCCTATTTGGCGAGCCATGGCAGCCATGTCCTGGCGAAGATGCGGAAGGCAGCTTCGTCGGAAAGGCCGCCGCCTGGCGCGGGGTTGGCGACGGTGACGGCCACGGCGCCGGGCTGGGCGATGTCGCCGGCGGCAATCTGGACTTCGAGGCGGGTCGCGCTCACGTAGGTCGTCGGGCGGGCGGCGCCGTTCCAAAGGACCTGCGAGGTCGCCAGGAAATTCGTCCCCTCCAGCGCCAGGGTGAAGGCCTCGCCGCCCGCCGCGGCTCGATCCGGCAGCAAGCTGGCAATCTGCGGCAGCGGATTCGACGCCTGGAAGGCCGCGACGAGGTTATCGTTGTAGCCGGTCGCGTAGACCGAGGAGCCATCGGCGCTGATCGCCACGTCGCGGGCGCCGTCGAGCGCCGGCAAATGGGTCGTCGGGTCGCGCTTGACGACCTGCGACTGAACCAGCAGCCCGGTGGCGGTATTCCGATCAAAGACCGCGATCGCATCGTCGTTGAAGCCGGTCGCCAGCACCCGCGCTCCGTCCGGCGTCACCGCGACCGACGAGCTGAACGCCAGCCCGTCGACCCCGCCGACCTCGTCCTGGTAGGCGGCAAGGAAGGTCAGCCCGCCGGTGGCCGGCGCGCGCCGGAACGCCGCCACCGCGTTGCCGTCGAAGCTCGCCGCGTAGAGGTGGGCGCCGTCCGGGCTGGCGGCGACCCGGAAAACGCCGTTCAGCCCATCGACCCCGCCCTGCCCCTGGCGGTGGACTTCCGCCTGGGCCAGCGCGCCGGAGGCGGCGTCGCGCGACAGCACGAGCAGGGTGTCGGAGCCGTAGCCCGCCAGGTAGAGCTGCGCGCCGTCCGGGCTGAGCGCCATGCCATAGGCCTGCGAAAGATCGGCGGGGGCGGCGCTGAAGATCTGCGCCGGGCCGATGAGCGGATCCAGCGCAAGCTCGCCGGTCGTCGCGTTGCGCCGCAGTACGGCGACTTTATTATCGAGAATGCTGCTCACGTAGCCGTACTGGCCATCGGGGCTGATGACGACGTGATAGGCGCCGTCCAGCGAATCCAGCGCGAACTGGCAGGTCGGCGAGCAAAGGCCGTAGGGGTCGTTGCGGGTCACTTTGCGCAGAAAGGCGAGCGTGCCGTCGCCGGGGTTGCGGCTGAAACTGACCACGGTGTCGCTGACGCTGCCCGTCACATAGACGTTTTTCCCATCGGGGCTGACAGTGACGAGATACGGGCCGTCCACGCCGCTCACGCCGCCGGCGCCGTTGATCACCGTCTGGACCACGGTCAGCTCGCCCGTGCCCGCCGCGCGGGCGAAGACAATCAGCCGGTCGTTGCCGTAGTCGCTGGCGTACACGTTCTCGCCGCCGGGACTGACCGCCACCCCGTACGGCCCGTGCGCCGCGCCAGTCGGGTAGCTGACGCTCCGGCCCGGCACGCCAAGGAACGGCGCCGGCTCGCCAAGCTTGGCCGGCGCCGCGCTCTCCGGCCCCGTCCCGCTGGCGGACGGCGCGGCCAGCGCCAAGCCCAACGCCAACCCCAGCCAAACGAGCCACCCCCAGCGCGAGCGCCGCCGAGCCGTCGTCAACAAGCGAGATCCAGCCATAGCAACGCTCCTTCGCACGACACAATTTCCCCACCCATCGCTATCTCACTAAATGAGCGCAAACCAGCCCCAAGCAGCAACGGAAAATATCTCACCCTCACCGCTAGCTTAAACCCACCGCCCGAACTGCGACGGCCCTGTGCGGCCGAACCTCAAGAACGCCCACCTCGGCCTTCGGGGGATGCAAGGGGGCAGTGCCCCCTTGTGCCCCTCCCGCAAGGGAGGCGGGGGAGGGAGAAACCCTGTCTCTCAGCGGGGCGGCTCGGCCCGGGCGAGCAGCTCGGCGAAATCGTAGTTGACGCTGGTGACGCCGAAATCCGGCTCGCGCCCAAAGGGCTGGCGCAGATAGGCCAATCGGTGCGCGCCGTCGGGGGCGAACTCCACCAGCGCCAGGATAAAACTGTCGGGCGTGTTGAGCGAATACAGAATCTCATTGCGCGTCACCGTGACCGTCTCGGCGCCGGCGCGGCGGCCCTTGACCTCGATGAAACGCAGGCGGCCGGAGGCGGGATCGCGGCTCTCGATGTCATATCCCAGGCGCTCGAACTCGCGGTCGGCGGGCTCGAAGCCCAGCGCGCGCTCGGCGTCCATCACAATCTGGCGGGCGCGGGCGGCGACGGCCTGCGTGTCGACCTGGACAGCGGCGGCAGGACGGCCGGCGAGGGCGTCGAGCAAGCCGGCGGGGACGACCAGCGCGGCGCCGAAGGCTGCGGGCGGCGCCGCGCTGATCAGGGCCTCGCGGTCGAGCTGCTCCAGCCGGCGCTCCAGGCGGGCTTGAAGCTCATCGGCGCGGCGGCGGGCCTCCTGGGAGTTGAGGCGGGCGTTGGGCTTGCCGGCCTGCTCCTGGAGCCGCAGATCCTCGGCGCGCCCATCCCAGTAGCCGATCTCTTTGGTCAGCCGGTCCTTGACGGCGGCGCGGGTCTTGGCCACGAGCGCCAGCCGCTGGCCGCGCACATCCTGGAGATGGTCCGGCACCAGCTGGGCGACCGCGTAGCCGAGCGCCTGGCTTTCCAGCGCGCCGGTGATCCAGCGGCAGGCGGGATGGGCCAGCAGGGCGGCGGGGTCGGGCTCGCCGGGGGCGAGCGGGCGGAAATCGAGGTAGGGGGCGTAGCGCAGCGGCCGGGGCGGGGCGTCCTCGCGCAGTTCGACATACAGCAGGCGTTTGGAGATCACGCGCCGCTCGCCGCCCGGATGGCTGGCGTCGTGGAGCGCGTGCTCCAGGGCGACCAGCACGCGGGGCGCGAGGCCGCGATCGCGCTCATCGACCAGCACCGCGCCCTCGCGCAGCAGATCGCGGTGGCGCTCCAGCAGCAGCCCGATCACCGCGTCGAGCAGCGGGTGGCCGGGGCAGACGAAGGCCGCCGGCGCCAGGCCGGGCGGCGCGAGCAGGCTTTTGTCGAAGGCGATCCGCTCGTAGCGCGGCAGCACGGGATCGCCGCCGGCGACGCGGGGGCGCTGGCGGATGGGCTCGGGCACGTTCTTGATCTCGTAGCGGCGGGCCTCGCGCTGGCGCAGCTCGCCGCCGAGCCGGCGGAAGGCCGCGGCGAAAAAAGACTCGATGTAGTGGGGCTGGAGCCGGCGGGCCTCGGCGCGCTCCATGTCCTCGCGGACGCGGGCGACCTGGCGGGCGTCCATCGCATCGCGGGCCAGCGCGCGCTCCTCCAGCAAATCCTGGAGCTGGGCCTGGTCGACGGCCTCGGCGATCGCCTGGGTCAGCCGGGCGCGGATCTCGGGCCGCTCGCCGTAGCGGATCGCCTCGATCAGCAGCTCGCGCAGCGGGCGGCCCTCGAACTGGATCTTGCCCAGCACATCGAAGACCTGGCCGCCGAGCGCCTGGCGGGCCTGCTCCAGCTTGTCGAGCAGCGTCTGGTAAACATCGCCCTCGCGGGTGTTCTCGGCGACCAGATTCCACAGGTGGCAGACCTCGGTCTGGCCGATGCGATGGATGCGGCCGAAGCGCTGCTCCAGCCGGTTGGGGTTCCAGGGCAGATCATAGTTGACCATCAGGTGGGCGCGCTGGAGATTGATGCCCTCGCCGGCGGCGTCGGTGGCGACCAGCACCTGGACCTCCGGATCGTGGCGGAACGCCTCCTGGGCCTTGAGCCGCTCGTCGCGGCCCATCCCGCCGTGGATCGTCGCCACCGCCTCCTGCCTGCCAAGCAGCGTCGTGACCCGCTGGACCAGATAGTTGAGCGTGTCGCGGTGCTCGGTGAAGATGACGAGCTTCTGGCGCGGCGAGCGGGCGGGCGGCGCGACCCCGCCGTAGGGCGCGCGCTGCTCGGCCAGGCGATTGGCGATCGCCGCCGGCGTCAGCAGCTCGCCAAGCAGGCTGGCCAGCTCGCGCCACTTGCGATCCTCGCCGGAGCGGCGCACCTCCTGGGCCAGCCGCTCCAGCTCGCCGAGCGTGGCGATCTCGCGGCGCAGCTCGGCGCTGGTGCGGGCGGCGGTGGCCTGGTCGAGCACCGCCGCCTCGGCCTGCGCCAGCTCCTGCTCGGAGGCCTCCTCCAGGTCCTCGACCTCCTCGGCGTCGAGCAGCGGGACGGGCGCGGCCTCGCCCCGGCGCGGCGTCTCCAGCTCCTGCAAGCGCTGGCGCAGGCGCTCGCGGCGCCGCTGGAGCGAGCGGGCGATCGCCTCGGGCGACGAGGCGAGGCGGCGCTGGAGAATCGTCAGGGCGAAGCCGACCGTTCCGGCGCGGCGATCGTTCTGCAAGGCCTCGGCGCGGTTGAACTCCTCGCGGACATAGGTCGTCACTGCGTCGTACAGCTCGGTCTCGGCGAGCGAGAGCCGGTAGGGCACGGTGTAGGCGATGCGCTCGGGGAACAGCGGCGTCCCGTCGAACTTGAGCAGCCGCTCCTTGACCATGCGCCGCATCAGATCCGCGACATCGGCGCGATGGACGCCGTCGCGGAAGCGGCCGGCGAAGCGATCGGGATCGAGCAGCGCCATGAACAGCTGGAAGTCCTCCTCCTTGCCGTTGTGGGGCGTGGCGCTCATCAGCAGGAAATGGCGGGTCAGCCCGCCGAGCAGCTCGCCGAGCCGGTAGCGCCTGGTGTATTTCACCTCGCCGCCGAAAAACGTCGCCGACAGCTTGTGGGCCTCGTCGCAGACCACCAAATCCCAGCGGCACTCGGGCGCCTGGAGTTGCTGCTGGGCCGACTCGTCGCGCGCCAGCTTATCGAGCCTGGCGATCACCAGCGGATGCTCCGCGAACCAGTTGCCGGTGCGGGCGGCGGCCAAGCCCTCGTTGGTCAGGATCTCGAAGGGCAGATGGAAGCGGCGGTGCAGCTCGTCCTGCCACTGCTCGGCCAGGCTGCCGGGGCAGACAATCAGGCACCGCTGGAGATCGCCGCGGGCGGCCAGCTCCTTGATCAGCAGGCCGGCCATGATCGTCTTGCCGGCGCCGGGATCGTCGGCGAGCAGGAAGCGCAGCGGCTGGCGGGCGAGCATCGTCTCGTAGACGGCGGTGATCTGGTGGGGCAGCGGCTCGACGAGCGAGGTGTGGACGGCGAGCAGCGGATCAAAGAGATGGGCCAGGCGGATGCGATGGGCTTCGGCGACCAGCCGGAACAGCGCGCCGTCGCCGCCGAAGCCCCAGGGCAACGCGGGCGGCGCCAGGCTCAGGCCGGGCTCGTCGTCGCGGTAGAGCAGGCGGACATCGGGGCGGCCGTCGGGGTCTTTGTAGGTCAGCTCGACGGCGTCGCCGCCATGCCAGCGCACATCGACAATCGTCACAAGCGCGTTGGGCAGGATTCCCTGGAGGGCGGCGCCGCGGATGAGGTCTTCGAGGCGAGCCATGGTGCGATCCTCTCGTTCTCACTGGGTGAGACGATTGTAGCACACGTGGCTTTGGGGCGGATGGGCGGGCGGGCGGCTGCGTCGCCGCGCCGTCATCCCAGGCCCATCCGCCCCGATGCGCCGCTAGCGGCTCACGAGCGGCAGGTAGAGCCGGCGCAGCGGCGGGACGGCTGTCGCCGTCGGGGTGCCGGTCGGCGTGTCGGTCGGCGTGTCGGTCGGGATGCCGGTGGGCGTGTTGGTCGGCGTGTCAGTCGGCGTGTTGGTCGGCGTCGGCGTGTCAGTCGGCGTGTCGGTCGGGGTCGCCGTCGGCGCCGCGTCGCTGGTGATCGCAACATCGTCGATGTACCAGCCCATGCGGTTGACAACCGTCGTCGCGTGGAGCAGGAAGGTGATCTGGACGCTGGGATTGCCGGCGTAGGCCGAGAGATCGATGGTTTGCTCGACCCAGCCGGCGCTCGCCGTCGAGTTGGGGGTGCGCCAGAGCTGCGTACCGTTCACGCGGACAATCGCATAGTCGAAGGTCTCGAAGACGTGATAGAAGTGCCACCAGCGCATGGTGATTGTCCCCGTCGCGTTGCTGAAATCGAAGGTCTGGCTCAGCAGCGTGTCGGAATTGGCATTGGCGTAGCAGCCGTCGAGGTTGGTCGCCCAGACCTTGGTGCCGGAGTGGGCGCCGGACGGCTCGGGCGAGGGCGCCGTGTCGCAGCCCTCGTAGACGCCGGGGACCGGCACGCCATGCTCCCACGAGGCGAAACCGCTGGCGACCCAGCCGCCGTCGTTTTGCTCGAAATCCGACGAGTACAGCGTGTCCGCGTAGGCGACGCGGGGCGATCCGCCCCAGCGCAGCAAGCTGGCGAAGACAAACATGCCAAGGACCACGACTCCGATTCGCCGATCATGCCATAGTGTCATAGCGGGAACCTCCTGGCGAAAGCTGCTGGAGAATCATCGGCCAAGCGACGGCGGCGGCGCCGCCAGCGATCAGGGTTGGGCGGGGCGTCGGTCTTCGACGTGGATGACGCGCAGCTCCTCGGCGTCCTGGGCGCGCCGCGAGCGCCCGAGCAGGCCGATCACCACCTCGGCGGGCTGCCCGGACTCGAACTCATCGGGGGGAACGTAGGTCAGGATGTCGGGGTGGTGGCTGGTCACGGCCCAGCCGGGGTCGGCGGCCAGGTCGATCACATTGAAATCGCCTGCTGGCGTGCCGGCGGCGACCGGCCCCCACTCGCGCAGCAGGGCGACGGCCTGGGCGGCGAGATCCGCCTCAGGCTCCATCAGGATGACGCAGGTGCCGTGGCCGAACAGCACCCAGGATTTCTCAGGCCCGTTGATGACGGCCTTCACGGCGGCGGTCAGCGCGGCGTCGTCCATCGATCCTCCTTTTCAGCCTTGGCGGCGCACCAGCTCGTTGATCCAGATCGGCGCGAAGGGCGACGTGCAGCCCTTCGAGACCGGATAATCGCGATACACGCCGAGCGTTTCGCCGATCGCGAGCGCCCGTCCGCGCAGCTCGGGGACGTGGATGCCGATGTGGGCGAGGCAGGTGTTCATCGGCCACTGGACCTCGGGCGCGGCGCCCGCCAGCTCGGCCTCGATCCGGTCCAGCAGCGCCGCCAGGTCCATGCCGTCCGGGCTTTTGGCGATGCGCTCGGCGGTGAGGGCCCAGCCGGCGCGGGCGGCCCACGGGTCGGCGTCGTCCATCCAGGGCTGGCGCAGCGCCTCCTTGGCCGGATGTTTGGCGACAATATAGCCGTTCAGCCAATCCGCAACCTGGGCGAAGGTCGCCGAGCGCACCATGCGGTCCAGATCCTCGGCGGACAGGGTTTTCGGCTTCATGAGCAGGATCGCCAGGAGCCGGGCGTCGATGTTGCCGGTCTCCCACAGCGCGGCGGCGAGCGCCGGATCGGCCTTGATCTCCTTGGCCAGCGCGCGGATATCGCCCATCTTGACGCCGAACTGATTGGCGCCGGCGCCGTGCTGGGCATTGTGGCGGCGGCGCCCATCATCGCCCAGCGCCTCTAGCCGGGCGAGAGCTTCGTCGAGGTTCATCGCTTCTCCTTTCGCCGGCGGCGCGGCCTAGGCGCCGCCGAAATAGCGCAGGGCCAGGCGCAGCCGCTCCTCGACATCGTCGGGGGCGTCGGCGGGCAGCGCGCTGACGGCGCCCTGGGCCTCGGCGGCGCTGTAGCCCAGGCTGATTAGAATTTCGGCGACCTCGTTGTTGAGCGCCATGACGCCGCCGGCGGCCGGCGCGGCGCCGATCGGCATGGACAGGGCGCCGAACTTGCCCTTCAGCT
>DASWWB010000959.1:0-5558 GCA_036406115.1 Herpetosiphonaceae bacterium | reverse complement strand
GGCGCTGCCGGCGCCCCTGCCGCCCACGGCGCCTGGCGGTGGCGCGCGCGGAACGCGGCGCTCGGGTTGGGGGCGAAATCGCCCAAAATGCCGGCCACCGCCAGCGCCGTCTCCTCGTCTTCCCGCGTGAACATATCGTTATGCTCCATGGAACAATCCCTCCCCTACGCCTGGATGGCGGGCTTGAAGCGCGCGCAGCGCTCGGTGAAGGCTCACCGAGACCGCGCCCTCGGAACGGCCGAGATGGCTGGCGATGGCCTGCACCCGCCAGCCCAGGAAATAGCGCATGATCAGCAGGTCGCGCTGGGCGAGCGGCACCTGCGCCAGCAAATCGAGCGCCAGCTGCTCGCGCTCGCGCAGCAACGCCTCCTGTTCCGGGCTGGCGGCGGTCGCCGGCTGCTGCTTGGCGCTGGCGGCCCAGAACGAGCGCTGGCGCCGCTGCTGGTCGATCACGATCCGCCGCGCGATGGTGATGATCCAGCCCAGGGCGGCCTCCTGGTCGCCGCTGAACTTGTGGCGGTGCCGCCAGGCCCGGGCGTAGGCCTCCGCCGCGCAATCCTCGACGTCGGCATGCCCGCCGCCATGCAGCATGTAGGCGTAGCGGAACACCACCGCGTGGGTCTGCTCATAGAACAGGGCGAAGTCTGCCGGCTCAACCAGCGGCCGGTCGGCGGCGAAGACCTCGCGGATCCGGGCAAGTAGCTCCATAGACGCTCCTCGTCTGGGTCGGACAATCCCGACTCTGCTAAGGAAACGTGGGTCGCCCCGAAATCTTACATGGGCGGATCGGCCGGCGGCAAACGGGGCGGCTCCTAGCACAAACGAGCGATTATCGGCCCCCGGGACGGGTTTTTCCCGCCGTTCGGCGGTATAATAGAGAGATGAAACGTTTCGAAACCAAACTCGATAGCGGAGGGACTATGGCGCCATTCAAGGTCCACGCACCGTATCAACCGATGGGCGATCAGCCGGCGGCGATCGAGAAGCTGGTGGCCGGGGTCGAGAACAACCTGCGCCACCAGACGCTGCTGGGGGCCACGGGCACGGGCAAGAGCCTCGGATTCACAGATCCGGTCTTCGTCGTTGAGCAGCGCGGCGGTGCAGAGATCGCGCGCGTCACCCCGATCGGCCCGCTGATCGATCAGCTGATCGACCGGCATAGCGCCTGGCTCCGCGCCGACGGCGACACTCTCATCCTCGACTGCGGCCCGGAAACGGTCCGGCTCGCCACCCAAGCCTTCAACCCCGAGACCGGCGCCGTCGATCTGTTCCCCATCCAATCCCTCACCCGCCACAGCGCGCCCGAGCGCATGTACAAGCTCGCCACCGCCTGCGGCCGCAGCGCCACCCTCACCGGCGATCACAATCTCTGGGTCCTGCGCGACGGATCATTGCAGCTTATCGAAACCGCCGATGCGCGGACCACCGACTGCGTGCCGCTGCCGGAGCGACTGCGCGCGCCGGCGGCTGATCCGGCAGCGAACCAGCAAGCGCTGCTCGAATTGGCAGTCGGCCGCGCGGTCGGCGCGCAATCCACGTCCGGCGCTCAACCGCTGCGCGCTGGCGCGATGGGCGCGGCTCACCTTGATGATCCCGTCAATCTGCCTGAGAACTGGGCGCGCCTCGCCGACGAGACACTGGCCCATTATGTCTATCAATACTTCCACATCGCCGATTATGGGCGACTCGCGGCGCCGATTGCGGAGCGCGAAACCGCGTCGCAGCTCGCCTACGCGCTGCTGCGCTTCGGCATCCACGCCAGCCTTGAGCCGGATCAGAGCGGCGGCTGGCTTGTCGCGATCCGCGACCTCGGCGCCGTCAGCTGCTTCAATGAGCGGATCGGCTTCCCGGTCGCCGGCAAGCCGATCGCGCTGCCTGAGCGGCCCGCCAGCCCGGCACCGGACTCTGGCCACCAGGACCTGCGCTGGACGCCCATCGCCAGCGTGGAGCCGGTCGAGTACGATCACCCGCACGTCTACGATTTCTCGGTGCCGGGCGCGGAGACGTTTCTGGCCGGCGAGGGCGGCTTCTTCGTCCACAACACCTACGTCATGGCCCAGATCGTCGAGCAGGTGCAGCGGCCGACGCTGGTGATGGCCCACAACAAAACCCTGGCGGCGCAGCTGTACGCCGAGTTCAAGGAGTTCTTCCCCGAGAACGCCGTCGGCTACTTCGTCTCCTACTACGACGCCTACACGCCGGAGGCCTACGTCCCCTCCAAGGATCTGTACATCGAAAAAGAGGCCCAGATCAACGAAGAGATCGACCGCCTGCGCCACGAGGCGACCCAAGCGCTGTTCACCAGGCGCGATGTGCTGATCGTGGCCTCGGTCTCGGCGATCTACGGCCTGGGCTCGCCGACCGACTACGGCCAGGTGGCGCTCTCGCTGCGCACCGGCGAGGTCCGCAACCGCGACAAAGTGCTGCGGACGCTGATCGACCTCCAGTTCGAGCGCAACGACATCGATTTCCACCGCGGCACCTTCCGCGTGCGCGGCGACACGCTGGAGATCTTCCCGGCCAACGCCGAGACGGCCTACCGGGTCGAGATGTGGGGCGACGAGATCGAGCGCATGGTCGAGGTCGATCCGCTGACCGGCGAGGTGCTGGTCCAGAAAAACACCGTCGACATCTTCCCCGCCAAGCACTTCGTCACCACCGGCGAGAAGACGGCGGCGGCGATCGGCGACATCGAGGCCGAGCTGACCGAGCAACTGGCCCTGCTGGAGGGCGAGGGCAAAATCCTGGAGGCGGCCCGGCTCCGCCAGCGCACGATGTACGACCTGGAGATCATGCAGGAGCTTGGCTACTGCTCCGGCATCGAGAACTACAGCCGCCACCTCGACCGCCGCGCCGCCGGCCAGACGCCCTGGACCCTGCTCGACTACTTCCCCGACGACTTCCTGCTCTTTGTCGACGAGTCGCACATCAGCGTGCCGCAAATCCGCGGCATGTTCAACGGCGACCGCTCGCGCAAGCAGACGCTGGTCGATTTCGGCTTCCGCCTGCCCTCGGCGCTTGACAACCGGCCGCTGACCTTCGATGAGTTCGAGCGCCACGTCCACCAGGCCGTCTATGTCTCGGCCACGCCCGGACCCTACGAGTACGAGCACTCCGAGCAGATCGCCGAGCAGATCATCCGGCCGACCGGCCTGCTCGATCCGGTCGTCGAGGTCCGGCCGGTGCGCGGGCAGATCGACGATCTGCTGGGCGAGATCAAGCGGCGGGTCGACTCGGGCTCGCGGGCGCTGGTGACGACCCTCACCAAGCGCATGGCCGAGGACCTGACCGACTACCTCAAGGAGATGGGCGTCCGCACCCAGTACCTCCACTCCGACGTGGACACGATCGAGCGCATCGATATTCTGCGCGATCTGCGGCTCGGCGTCTACGATGTGCTGGTCGGCATCAACCTGCTGCGCGAGGGCCTGGACCTGCCGGAAGTCTCGCTGGTGGCGATCCTCGACGCTGACAAAGAAGGATTCCTGCGCTCCCAGTCGGCGCTCATCCAGACCATCGGCCGCGCCGCGCGCCACCTGGAGGGCACGGTGCTGATGTACGCCGACCGGATCACGCCGTCGATGCAGCACGCGATCGACGAGACCAAGCGCCGGCGCAAGATCCAGGACGACTACAATGTCGCTAAGGGCATCGAGCCGCGCGGCATCGTCAAGGAGGTCCGCGACCTCACCGACCGGCTCAAGAAGGTCGCCGAGGAGAAGGCCACCTACCAGGCCGACAGCGCCGGCGGCATGGATCTCTCCAAGGACGAGCTGTTCAAGCTGGTGACGGACCTGGAGAAGCAGATGAAGCAGGCGGCCAAGGAGCTGGAGTTCGAGAAGGCGGCCTTGTTGCGCGACCAGGTCCACGAGCTGCGCCGCACGCTGGCGCTGATCGACGACCAGGCCATGGTCGAGAGCGTCAGCCACAGCCGGCCGCGCGGCGGCGCCGCCCCCGTTGCGCCCGCCGACAGCGGCAAGAAAAAAGCCAAGGGCCGCCCGCGCGGCAAGCTCTGATCCGCCCCGGAGCGCGGCGGCGCCAATCCCGGCGCCGCCGCGCTTCGCCTTGGGCGCCGCCCGCCCGCTCCCCGAACAACATGCGCCGGCCCTGCGAACAAAGACCGCCCAAGCGTGCAAACAAACCGCGGTGTGGTACAATATGGCCACTGATTGCGCAGACGCATCACCACATTTCCTCAGCGAAGAGGATAGAAACAGCGCCATGACAACACTGAACGAGATCCAGGCCGCCGCCGAGACGCTAGCCGGCGTGATCACGCCCACGCCCATGCTGCCGGCTGAGCGCCTGAGCGACCACCTGGGCGCCCGGGTGCTCTACAAAGCCGAAAACACCCAGCGGGCCGGCTCCTTTAAAATCCGCGGCGCCTACACCAAAATCCGCGCCCTGACCGACGACGAAAAAGCGCGCGGCGTCATCGCCCACTCGGCGGGCAACCATGCCCAGGGCGTGGCGCTGGCGGCCCAGCTGGTCGGCACACGCGCCACCGTCGTGATGCCCGAGTTCGCGCCGCTGGCCAAAGTGACCGCCACCCGGCGCTTCGGCGCCGAAGTCGTCCTCCACGGCGCCTCGTTCGACGACGCCGGGGCCCACGCCCGCCAGCTCCAGGAGCAAACCGGGGCGACCTACGTCCACGCCTTCAACGATCCCCTGACCATCGCCGGCCAGGGCACGCTGGGGCTGGAGATCGCGCCCCACCTGCCGGAGCGCGGCGGCACGGTGATCGTGCCGATCGGCGGCGGCGGCATGATGGCCGGGATCGCGGTCGCGCTGCGGGCGCTCCGACCCTCGGCGCGGATCATCGGCGTCCAGGCGGCGGGCTGCCCGTCGATCGCCATGTCCCAGGCCGCCGGCGAGCCGGTCACCGTGCCGCACGCCCAGACCATCTGCGACGGCATCGCGGTCAAGCGCCCCGGCGACCTGACGCTGCCGATCATCAACCAGCTGGTTGACGAAGTCGTGACCGTCGACGACGACGCCGTGGCGCGCGGGATCATGCACGTCCTGCAAGAAAGCCGGCTGGTGATCGAGGGCGCCGGGGCCGTCGGCGTGGCCGCGCTGCTGGAGGGGATCATCAAGGTGCGGCAGGACGAGCCGACGATCGTCATGCTGAGCGGCGGCAACATCGACGGGAATTTCCTGGCCCGGATCATCGAGCAGGTGCTGGTCAAGCAGGGGCGCTACCTGCGCATCCGCACCAGCGTGCCGGACCGCCCGGGCAACCTGGCGCCGCTGGTCAACGACGTGGCCCGCTGCGGCGCCAACATTATCGATCTCAGCCATCGCCGCGCGGTCTGGCAGCTGCCGCTGGACCGGGTCGGCATCGAGATGATCCTGGAGGTGCGCGACGAAGCCCACGGCCAGCAGATCATCGATCACCTTGAGGCGCAAGGCTACCATGTCGAGCGCTCCGGGCAGCACGTCTGGCCGGTCTAGCCGGCGGCGCCCCACCTGGGGGCGGGTTGCCGGCGGCGAGCCCCATCGACCCATTTACGACCTGAGGACTGGGCATGCCAATACAAATTATCGCAACCGACATC
>DASWWB010000958.1:0-5054 GCA_036406115.1 Herpetosiphonaceae bacterium | reverse complement strand
CGGCTCGGTCGGCGCCGGCGGAGCGGTCGGCAGGTCGGTCGGGCTTGGCGCCGGAGTCGGGTTGGCGGCGGGCGCCGGGATCCCGCTTTCGGGTGTCGCCGTGGCGCCGCCCTGATTCGGCGGCAGGCCGCCGGCGGCTGGCGCGGGTGTCGGATTGGCGGGGCGCGGCGGATTGGCGGTGGCGGCTGCTGGCGGACTCTCCGGCGCGGCGGGGATCTCGACCAAGCTGATCGGCTGGCTGCTGACCGGCAGGACGGCGAGATCGTCGGCGGGCGGCGGAGACTCAAGGCGCTCGCGGTCGCGGATCTGGTCCTCGACGGCCTGCTGGCCGATGCCGAACGGCGCGCTGGCCTCCCAAGGGCGGTAGTCGGCGAAGGATTGGAGCAGCGCGTCCGAGCCGACGCGGTCGCGCGGCGTGACCTGGCCGAGAATCAGCGAGGCCAGCGCGCAAATGCTGAGCGCCGCCAAAAGCATAATCAACGCAGCGACGGCGAGCAGCGCCCGGTCGCGGCGGAGGTCAGTCTGCTGTTTCGGCTGGTTGAGCATTGTCATAGGGCACCACGAAAGTGAATGTCGAGCCCTGGCCGACGGCGCTGTCAACCCAGATCCGTCCGCCAAGATTTTCGACCAGCTGCCGGGCGATCGCCAGGCCGAGGCCGGCGCCACGCTCCTTCGAGGTCAGGCCGCTCTGCTCGCCGCCGCGCTGGAAGCGCGTGAAGAGCCGCGCCTGGTCCGGGGCCGCGATGCCCTGGCCGGTGTCGGCGACCTCGAAGCGAACCATCCCCTCATCCCGTTTCCCACGAACTGTAATAGCGCCATCATGCGTGTAGCGCCGGGCGTTGTCAAGCAGCTGCACCATGATGATCTTGAAGTGATCGCGGTCGACGAGTACTGGTGGCAGACCGGACTGAAGTTCTACCTGGAGCTTCACGCCCTTGGCCTCGATCGCCTTGCGGACCGCCGGCAGCGCCTGGTCGACCAGCTCGGCGGCGGGGTAGGACTGGACGTGCGGCGCCATGGTGCCGGCCTCGATGCTGGCGATGATAATCACGTTTTGCAGCACATCGACCATGCTTTGCGATTGCTGGCGGATCGTGGTGAGGAATTCGGTCTGCTCGGCGGCCAGCGGGCCGGCGAGGCCGCGCAGCAGCAAATCGGTGTAGCCGCAGATCGAGGTCAGCGGCGTGCGCAGCTCATGGGAGATCGTGGCGATGAAATCGGTTTTGGCCCGATCGACCTCGCGCTCAGCGGTGACATCGTGCAGCACCAGCACCTCGCCGGTCTGGCGGCCCTCCAGCCCCTGGACCGGCGCCGCGCTCAGGCGGATGATCCGCTCGCCGCTTTCGTAGAGCGTCGGGGCGCCGTTCTCGGCGAAAATCTCGACGCCGGGCTGGAGCGGCTTGAGCGGCAGCTGTTGCAGTGTGCGGCCGAGAACCTGGGCGGTGTCGAGCATATCGGTGGCGGCGCTGTTGGCCAGGATCACCCTGCCGTCACTGTCCAGCACCACGACGCCGTCGGCGATGCTTTGGAGGATGGCCTGCTTGCGGCCTGCCTCGTCCTGCATCGTCACGTAGAGCATCGCGTTTTGGAGGGCGGTGGCGGTCATGCTGGCGACCGCGCTCAGCGGCTCGGTGATCGCCGCCAGGCTCGCCTCGGCATCCTCGGGGCCGATCAGCAGCAGGCCGATCGACTGTTGCTGCGTGCGCAGCGGCAGCGCCAGCCAGGCGTCGGGCCGCAGCCGGTGCAGGGCCGGCCACACGCCCGCCCCGTCCTCGCGCTCGCTGATCACCGGCAGCTCGCCCAGCGTCGCCGGCGCGAAGGGCGCATCGACCTCGCGGCGCTCCGGGCCGAAAAACAGCCACTCCTGCTCGGCGTACAGCAGCGCGCTGACCTGCGAGTCGGGCAGCACCCGGCGGGCGGCGGCGGCGGTTTGGGCCAGCACGCCTTCGATCGACAGCTCGGCGCCGATCTGGCGGCTGGTGCGATAGAGATCAAGCAGCCGGTCGGTCATTTCGTTGAGCACGCCGGCCAGGGTGCCGACCTCGTCTTCGCGCTGGATGGCGCTGCGGCGCTCAAGCTGGCCGCTCTTGACTTCCAGCGCCGTCGAGGCCAGCTCGCTGAGCGGGGTCGTGATCCGGCGGGTGATCGAGTTGCCGATGAAAATCACGCCGCACAGCACCAGCAGCGCGATCACCCCGACCGCCAGCCGGCTCTCGGCCCAGGTCTGGGCGATGCCGGTCCGGGGCAGGGCCACGGCGTAGAAGCCGTCGATTTGGCGGCGGATGCGCAGCGGGTTGTAGAGCACCTGGTACGACTGTTCGCTCAGCTCCAGCTGGCTGGTCAGCGAGCGCTCGCCGGCGGCGTCATTGAGCAGGGCCAGCTGCTCGGCGCTGAGGGCCATGTCGGCGTTGTTGTTGGGGGCGTTGCTGGACAGGACGCGGCCCTGCCCGTCGAGAATCGCCGTGATCGTGGCCCGGTTGGTCTGGTTGACTTGCTGGATGATCGTGTCGAGCGGCTCGGCGAACAGCAGCGCGCCGACAATCCGATCCTCCGAGGAGCCGCGGATCTGCTGCTTGACCGGGGCGATGACAAAGAACATTGTGTAGGGCGTCTCGCCCCCGAACTGGAGCAGGCTGGCGTACTTGTCGCCGACCTCGTCGACCTTGCCGCTCAGCACGGCCTGGACCAGCGGGTTCGAGGCCAGCACCTCCTGGCCCTCCAGCGAGGGCGAGCGGTCGCGGACCAGCGCCGAGGATTGATCGACCAGCACCCGGCCCGAGGTGTCGAAGGCCAGGATGCGGCCGGTCTGGTAGAAATCCGAGGCCAGGCGGGCGATCGTCGCGAGCTGGGCGGTGTCGCTGGCGGCGAAGGCGTCGGCGGTGCTGGAGAGCGGGCGGGTCGGATCGGCGGGAGCGCCGACCACCACCTTCATCTCATCGAGCAGGCGGGCCTCGATCGTCTCCAGCTCCAGGCTGGTGTTGGTCGCCCGGTCGCGCAGCTCCAGGTCCAGCTGGGCCTGGAGCCGGGTGGCGATCGTGTAAAACGCCAGAATCCCAAGCAGCACGAGCATCAGCGCCGCGAGAAGCATGTAGGGCAGGATGATTTTGTAGCGGATGCGACTCCCAAGGCGTCGCTGAAGCTGTCGCAACATATTTTAGGCCGATTTATAAGGCGTCGTGAATGAGAATGTGCTGCCCTGGCCTTCGATACTATCGACCCAGATCTGGCCGCCGTGGGCCTCGGTGGTGAGCTTGGCGAACGCCAGGCCCAAGCCGGTGCCTTTGACTTTCTGGCCCTTGACCTGGCCGAATTTCTCGAAAATCCGGGCGCGGTATGCCTCGGGGATGCCCGGCCCGGTGTCGATGACATTCCAGACCAGGGACGGCTCGCCGTCGCCGTCGGCGTTGCGCACCTTGACCCTGACATTGCCGTTGAGCGGCGTGAACTTAATCGCGTTGTCCAGCAGATTCTGGAGCACGCGCACTAGTTTGTCGCGATCGACCTCGATGATCGGCAAGCCGATCTCCAGATCGAGGTCAAGGCCGATATTGGCGCTCTGGGCCGAGGTGATCACCCGGTCGCGGGCCTGCTCGACAATGTCATAGACCGAGCAGGGGGTGCGGTCGAGGTTCATCTCGCCGGCCTCCATTTTGGAGATATCGAGCAGCGTGTTGATCATGCCGACCATCGTGTTGCTGCTGTTGTTGGCCAGATCGAGCAGCTCGCGCTGCTGTTCGTTGATCGGGCCGGCGAAGCCGCGGCTGACCATGCGGATGCCGTTCATGATCCCGGTCAGCGGGGCGCGCAGATCGTGGACCAGCATGCCGGTGTAGTCGTCGCGGATGCGGGCCAGCTCGCGCTCCTCGCTGATATCGTGGAACACAATCAGCTGGCCGATTTTCTCCTCGTTGGAGGAGTAGACCGGCAGGAGGACCCGCCGCACCGTGCCGGAAAGCGGCTTGAGCAGCTCCAGCTCGGCGATTTCGGCGCTGGCGGCATCGTAGTTTTGGTTCAGCGGCTGGGTGCGCGAGTCGATCTGGGCCAGGATCTCGGCGCCGGCCTGGCCGGGCAGGCTGTCCCAGGGCAGGCCGAACAGCTTCTCGATCATCGGGTTGGCGGTCACGACGACGCCGGCCATGTCGATGGTCAGAATCGCGTCTTCGGTGGAGTTGAGGATCGCCTCCAGGCGGTTGCGGTTCTCGGCGATTTTCTGAAAGAGGCGGGCGTTTTCGATCGCCACCGCGATCGTGCTGGCCATCGTGCTGAGGCGGGTCGCGTCATCGTTGTTGAACTGGCCCTCCAGCTTGTTGATGAGCTGGATCACGCCGATCGGATTGCCCTTGACCAGCATCGGCACGCAGAGCAGATCCGTGATCACCAGGCCGACATCCTCGCTGACCTTTTTGTAGTGGCGCGGGTCGTTCTGGACATCGGGCACCACCACCGCCTGGTGCGAGCGCATCGCCTCGCCGACGAAGCCCTGGCCGGGGGGGACGCGCACGCCGGCGAGCTTTTCCTCGCCAGCCTCCAGCGTCATCACGCACTCAAGCTCGGTGGTCTGCTCGACCTCCAGCCAGAGCGAGCCGGCCTCGACCTGGAAATACTCATTGATTTTCTGGACCACGAGGCGGTAGACCTGGCGCGGATCGAGGGTCGAGGAGACCGTGGCGGCGATATCGTTGAGGGTGGCGACCTCTTGATCGCGGCGGGCGGTGTTTTCCTGGAGCTGGAGGTTCTGGATGGCGATGGCGAGCTGGCCGGCGGCGAGCTGGGCGACCAGCAGTTCGCCGGGCTCCAGGCTGCGCGGCTGCTCGGCCTCCAGGGCCAGCAGGCCGATGGCGCGGTCGCCGCAGACCAGGGGCAGGAGCAGGGCGGAGCGGGCGCCGCGCTGGGAGTAGGCTTTGAGCTGCTCGCGGGAGAGGCCGGCCTGCTTGAGATCCTGGGCGAACACCAGCTGGCGGGACTCCAGCGCCCGGGCGGCCAGCGGATCGGCGCCCTGGGCGGCGCCGGCTGCCGGCTCGGGCGCCGCGGCGGCGGGATAGCGGGCGGCGACG
>DASWWB010000957.1:0-2829 GCA_036406115.1 Herpetosiphonaceae bacterium | reverse complement strand
CGAGGCCTGGGCGCGCCCCGTCGCGCTTGGCGCCGCCCCGGCGGACGCGACCGCGCCCATGACCGCCACCGAGCCGTTGTCCGGCACCATGGGCGGCGGGATGGGCGGTGGGATGGGCGGCGCCATGGCCGGCAGCAACAGCGCCGCCTACATGCGCATCGCCAACGCCGGCGCCGCCGAGCGCCTCGTCAAAGCCGAAAGCCCGGTCGCGGGGACGGTCGAGCTGCACACGGTGGAGGATCAGAACGGCGTCATGGCGATGCGGCCGGTGGCGGCGATCGAGATCCCGGCCCAGGGCAGCGCCGAGCTCAAGCCCGGCGGCTTCCACGTGATGCTGATCGACGTTCAGCGCGAGCTGCGCGCCGGCGACACCTTCACGGTCACGCTGACGTTCGAGCAGGCCGGCGCGGTGACGGTGCCGGTCACGGTGCGCGATCCCGCCTCGCGCTAAGCGCGGCGGCCAGTCCCGCCGGGATGCGTCACGGCGTCCCGGCGGGAGAAACGAGCAGCTATGTCAGCTTCCAACCTGCGGCTGGCCCTGGTGACCGCCCTCTGCGCCGTCGTCGCCGCCGCGATGATCAGCAGCACGCTGAGCGGCCCCGCCGCCGCGCCGTCCCCACCGCCGGCGCCGCTGCCGGCCTCCCACGCCAGCCATCCCGCCCCGGTCTTCAGCGTCATCCCGTCCGGCAGGAGCGCGGCGGGCGAGTGGTACCGCGGGGCGCTCACGGCCACGGTGCGGATTGATCTGTACAGCGACTACGGCTGCGTCCGCTGCGCCGAACTCCATCAAGGACTGGCGGCTAGTTCGTTCGACCAGTGGTTCCTCGCCAACGGCGAGGCCAGGCTGGTGCAGCACCTCCGGGGCTGGGCAAGCGCCCCCGCCGGGCTGGCGGCGGCCGAAATCGCCGGCTGCGCCGGGCGGCAGGAGCGCTTCTGGGAGGTCCACGACGCGCTGATGACGCGGCGGGAGTGGCTGGCCGCGCCCGATCCGGCGGCGGCGGCCCGCGAGCTGGCGCTCGGCAGGGGACTGGAGTCCGGCCGGCTCGACGCCTGCCTGCGCGACGGCGGCGAGCGCCAGCGGATCCTCGCCGGCTCGGACGCGCCGCAGGACGATCCGCAGCGGCTGCCGCTCGCTCTGGTCAACGGCAGCCGCGTCATCTGGGCCGGCGATCCGGTCGCGGCGATGATTGCGACAGTCAACGACTACTGCCAGGCGCCGCCGCTGCGCTGATCCGCCAAGCGCCCGCCCGCGCCGCAACGCGATCGCGACGGTCAACGGCTACTGCCAGGCGCCACCGCTGCGCTGATCAGCCAGGCGCCCGCCCGCGCCGCAAGCGCAAGCGCGACAGTCAACGACTACCGCCAGGCGCCACCGCTGCGCTGATCAGCCAAGCACCCGCCCGCGCCGCAGCGCAAGCGCGAAGCCGCTTCGAATCACGACGGGCCATCCTCGCGCGAGGATGGCCCGTCCCGCTGCCCGGAGATCAGGCGGTGCGCTCGGCGGCGGAGCCGAGCAGCGCCGCGACTGCCTCGGCCACGCCAGCCGCCGACGCCGGGTTCTGGCCCGTCGCCAGCCGGCCGCTGACAACGGTGTTAGCCTCGAAATTCGGCGCCTTGCGGGGGAGGGCGTCCCGCTCGCGCAGCGCCGTCTCCAGCAGGAACGGCACAACCTCGGTCAGGCCGACCGCCGCCTCCTCCTCGTTGGTGAAGGCCGCGACCTCCTTGCCCGCCACCAGGAACGAGCCGTCCGCGAGCTTGATGTTGACCAGGCCGGCCGGCCCGTGGCAGACCGCCGCGACCACGCCGCCCCGCTCGTAGATCGCCGCCGCGACCGCCGCCAGGGGCTCGTTGTCGGCGAAATCCCACATCACGCCGTGGCCGCCGGCGTAGAAAATCGCCGCGTACCGGGCGGGATCGACCTCCTCCGGCCGCTTGGCTGCGTCCAGCGCCGCCATGGCCTGCTGATTGTCGAGGAAGGCGGCCTGGAGCGGATCGGTCCGGTCGACGCCGTCCAGCGGGGGGCGGCCGCCGCGCGGGCTGACGAAATCCACCGCCAGGCCGGCTGCGTTAAAAATGTGGTAGGGATGGGCGATCTCGGGCAGATAGGCGCCGGTGGCGCGGCCGGTCCCGCCCAGCTCCGCGTGGCTCGTCACGGCGATCAAGATGGTGGCCATCGATGGGATCCTTTCTGCGAGGCGGCGCTCGGCGCGCCGCTCAGGTTTGCCTGCTGACAGGGTAGCAGCGATAATCCCATCAATCCAATGATGTTTTCGGCCAGGAGCCATAAATTTTATGATAGTGGATTTCGAATGGTACCGCAGCTTCAGCGCCATCTACCGGCTCGGGACCGTGACGGCGGCGGCCCGGGAGCGCGGGCTGACGCAGCCGGCGGTGACCCAGCACCTGGCGGCGCTCGAAGCCGTGACCGGCGAGCCGCTGTTCGCCAGGACGCCGCGGCGCATGCTGCCGACCGAGCGCGGCAAGCTGCTCTACACCAGCCTGGCGCCGGCGCTTGAGGCGCTGGAGCAGGCGACCTTCCGGCTCAAGCGCCCAGCCCAGCAGCTGCCGACGCTGCGCCTCGGCAGCGCCCGCGAGTTTTTCGGCGCCAGGGTGCTGCCGCTGCTGGCCGACGCGCCGTTCCGGCTCCGCGTCCGCTTCGGCCTGGCCCGCGAGCTGCTGGCGGCGCTGGCGGGGGGCGAGCTGGATCTGGTCGTCGCCAGCGAGCGGCTGCTGATCGCCGGGATCGACTACCGGCGGCTGGCGGAGGAGCGCTTCGTCCTGGTCGGCGCCGCCGGGCTGGAGCCGCCGGACGACGAGGAGGTGCTGCCC
>DASWWB010000956.1:0-2377 GCA_036406115.1 Herpetosiphonaceae bacterium | reverse complement strand
CCATATCGAATTGAGAAGATTCAATGGGAATATGGCGAGGAATACGGCCATGTCGCATATCCGCGTAACATCGATGATGTGCGTGATACGATCGTTCGTCTCGAATGCCTGGCTTCTGAAAAAGGATACCCATTTTATATTGAGATCTATTTTCGTGACGGATATTACGTGGGTTTGATTGTCGGGCATGAGCTAAGCAGCTTTTGGTTTGCGGCTCCTGCGCAAGACTCCTTGGAGACTTTGCAGCACTCCCAGCTTGATCTTCATTTCGATGGCCAGAAACACAGTGACGAATGGCTTGAATATTCGTTTATGGCGGATCATGGGGAGACGCCGCTCGCTAATACACTACCGAAATATCAAGCGTTTGAGGCTTTCTGGCAATTTTTGCAAACAAACACGCTTCCTTCTTGGATTAAGCTGACAAGAAGCGAATTCGTTGATCGATATGTCGTTGACACCCCAGGATGAGTCCGCCATAATCGCGGAAAAGCGGCACCCTAGCGGAGCGACGAACCCATGAGCCAGCCCATCGACCCGCCCAATCTGCTCGACCCGGCCTCGATCGCCGATCCCTACCCGGCCTACCGGCTGCTGCGCGAGCGGGCGCCGGTCTGCTGGAGCCCGCACGCCAACTGCTGGCTGATCACGCGCTACGAGGATGTGGCGGCGGCGCTCCAGTCGCCGGCGCTCTCATCGAAAAAAGCCGGCGGCTACCTGGCCGGCGTGCCGCTCAGCGCTGACGAGCAGGCCAGCCTGGAGCGCATCCTGCCCTACTTCAAGCTGTTCATGCTGGGGATGGACCCGCCGGAGCACGGCCGGCAGCGCGGGCTGGTCAGCCCGGCCTTCGCGCCGCGCATGATCGAGGGTCTTCGCGGGCGGATCGAGGCGCTGGTCGCGGAGCTGCTGGACCGGGCGGCCAGGCGCGGCGGCCCGCTTGAGCTGATCGGCGACCTGGCCTTCCCCCTGCCGGCCACGGTGATCATGGAGCTGCTGGGGATTCCGCCGGCCGGGCGGCCGCGCATGCGCGCCAGCACCGAGACGCTGGCGGCCTTCCTGGGCCTGGCGGCGCCGCAGCCCGGCCAGCTGCGCCACATGGCCGAGACGCTGGCGGCGATGGAGGACTACCTGCGGCCGCTGATCGCCGCCCGGCGCGCCGAGCCGCAGGACGATGTCCTGAGCGCGCTGGCCACAGCCGGCGGGGAGGATTCGCCGCTCAGCGAGCAGGAGATCATCGTCACCTGCACGTTTTTGCTCGGCGCCGGCCACGAGACCACCACCAATCTGATCGGCAACGGCGTGCTGAGCCTGCTGCGCCACCCCGGGGAGCTGGAGCGGCTGCGGCGCGAGCCGGCGCTCCTCCCGGCGGCGGTCGAGGAGCTGCTGCGCTTTGAAAGCTCCTTGCAGTTCATCGGCCGGCTGACCCGCGAGGATGTCGTGCTCGGCGGCGCGCGCATCCCTGCCGGCGCGTTCGTGCGGCTAGGCCTGGGCTCGGCCAACCGCGATCCCGAAGCTTTCGCCGAGCCGGACCGGCTGGATGTCGGCCGGTTCAGCCAGCCGGGCCAGCCGCGCCTGCTGAGCTTCGGCCACGGCCCGCATTTCTGCCTCGGCGCGGCGCTGGCCCGGCTCCAGGCCCAGGCGGCGATCAGCGCCCTGCTGGAGCGCTTCCCGCATCTGACCTTGGCCGAGCCGGCGCCGCGCTGGCGGCAGAACTACGTCGTGCGCGGCCTTGAGGCGCTGCCGGTGACGGTCTGACCTCAGGCGCCGAAGCGGCGCTGGCGGGCGCGGTATTCGTCGAGGAAACCGTTCAGATCATCTTCGCCCAGATCGTTGAAGTGCTTGGGCGTGAAAATGAGTTCGGCGTAGCCGCACTGGAGCGGCAGGAAATTGCTGATGCGCTGCTCGCCGCTGGTGCGAATCACCAGATCGAGCGGCTCCGGCACCCATAGGTCAGCGAGATCGAACGGGGCGGCGGGTGCGTTCCCGGCCGGGCGCGCGGCTGCCAGGCGCAGGGCGCGGGCCAGCTCCTCCTGCGGATTGTAGGCGGTCAGCAGAGAGAGCCGCGGGCCGCTTGCGGCGGCAGTGGCGCGGCACAAGTTTTCGAGCGCGGCGGCGAAGCCCGGCGGCAGCAGGCCGAGGTCGCCGGCGCAGGCCGCGCGGCCGTCGAACTCGCGCAGCAGCGGCGGCAGCAGCTCGGCGGCCAGCCAGGTCTCGGTGGCGATCACCGGGTCCAGATCGGCTGGCGGGCGGCGCAGATTCTCCTTGCTGATGAGATAGACGCTGAGCGCCTCGACGCCGCGGCGGTACATCCAGCTGGCGAAGCCGGCGATATTGCGCATCGTCAGCTCATCGCCGGCGGCGTAGTCGGTCCCCCGCT
>DASWWB010000955.1:0-2288 GCA_036406115.1 Herpetosiphonaceae bacterium | reverse complement strand
GCAAGACCAGCGCCAGCCCGGCGCCGAGCAGCAGGCCGAACGCCCGGGTGTCAGTGCCGTAGTAGATCCGCGACGGATCGGCGCCGGGCTGGCGGAGCGCCGCCATCAGCGCGACGCTCCCCAGCGCGCCCAGCGCGGCGCATCCCGCCAGCCCGCGCCGCCCCGCCAGGCGCATCCCGCCGGCGAACAGCAGCGGCCAGAGCAGATAAAATTGCTCCTCGACCGCCAGCGACCACAGATGCTGAAGCAGCGGCGGCCGGGCCAGCGGCGCGAAATACGATTGGGCGCCGGCCGCCAGGCGCCAGTTCGTCACGTAGCCGAGCGCGGCCAGCATATCGCCTGGCATGCCGGTGGTCTCGCGGGCCGACAGCAGCAGGCGGCCGATGAGCGCCGCCCCGCCCAGCGCCGCGAACAGCGCCGGCAGCAGGCGGCGGGCCCGGCGCCCCCAGAACCGCCCCAGCCGCACCGAGCCCGTCCCCTCCCACTCCGCCAGCAGCAGCGCCGTGATCAGGTAGCCGCTTAGGACGAAAAAGACTTCGACGCCCAGGAAGCCGCCCGGCAGCGGCGCCCCGGCGTGATACAGCAGCACCGCCGCCACCGCCAGCGCCCGCAGCCCGTCGATGCCGGCCAGATAGGGCAGCGCGCCGCCCTCCGCCGCCCCCGCTGATTGGATCTCGCTCACAGTTGGTCTCCCCGCAGCCGCGCCGAAGCGCGGAATCCGCCCGCTGCGGGCAGCATACGCGACAGATGTTTAAAAAGAGTGAAGATCCGCCCGGCGCTTAGGGGCGGCTGCCGGGATCGGCGCCGCTCCCGTCGGCCTCGTCGCCCAGCAGCCGGTCGAACAGCCGCCAGCGCCAGATCGCCCGCACCGCGAAAAACCAGACAACCACCACGCCCAGGATGAGCAGCGTGATCTGGAGCGGCTTCTCCAGGATGCCGAAATAATAGCCGACCGTATCGTTCAGCCAGACGACCATCAGCCCGGCGAACAGCGCCAGCGCCAGCCAGGCCGGCCGCTTGTCGGGGCTCACCGTCGAGCGCCAGCCGAGGAAAAAGCGCGTCGGCGGCTCCAGGAACAGGATCAGCAGGCAGGCGGTCCAGGAGATGAAAATCGACAGGCTGCCCTGGGCCAGCACCGTCGCCACCGTCGTCGCGTAGTCCACGTCGCCGAACGGCACGCCGGTGTAGCCCTCGAACAGCTCCTGCGCCCGCCCGCTCGCCTGTTGCGTGAGCGGGCTTGTCAGCAGGAATTGATAATCGACGATGTAGACCGCCAGCCCCAGCAGCATCGTCAGCAGCGCGACCGGGATGACGAAGCCCACGATGCGCCGGGCCAGCCGCCGCTCGGGCTCGACCGGCCGCGCCCACAGCGTGAGCAGCAGCGACGGCAGGCCGATCGTAAAGGTCGTCAGGCCGGTCTGGGCCGGATCGAAGGGGAAGCCGAGCCCGACCATGGTCACGCCGATGATGATCAAGGTGGTGGTCGCCACGCGCGACAGCGACAGATACAGCGCGTTGGTCATGCCGCCGATGATCCGCCGCCCCTCCTGGAAGGCCGGGCGCAGCGCCGCGAACGAATCGCCGAGCAGCAGCATGTCGGCGACTTGGCGGGCGGCGGTGCTGCCGCTCTCCATCGCGATCCCCAGCGAGGCCTGCTTGAGCGCCGGCACATCGTTGACCCCGTCGCCCATCATCGCCACCCGCTTGCCCTGGCGCATCAGCGCATGGACCAGCTGATCCTTCTGGGCCGGCGTGATTCTGCCGAAGATCGTCGCCTCGGCCGCCGACTGGCTCAGCTCGGCCTCGGACATCGCGGCCAGCTCCGGGCCGGAGACCAGCCTGATGCCGGCGGGGAAACCGGCCTGGCGCGCCAGAGCCGCCACCGTCTGCGGATTGTCGCCGGAGATGACCTTGATCTCGATCCCGAGCTGGCGGAAGGCGGCCAGCGTCTCATCGACCTGGGGCCGCAGCTCGTCGCGCAGGCAGACCAGGGCGATCGGCTCCAGCGATGGCAGCAGCGGCTCGCCGTCCGGCCCATGCAAACTCGTCACCTCGGTGTTGCCAGCGAACAGCAGCACCCGCAGGCCTTGGTCCGACCAGGCTCGGGCCTGGGCCAGGAGCGGCCCGTCGGGCGCCAGCGCGGCGGCGGGGAGCGCCGGGCGCAGCATCTCGATCGCGCCGAGTGCGAAGGCGCCGCGCAGCTCGGGGCTGTCGAAGGCCACCGCGCTCCATTTGCGCGCCGAGGCGAACGGCACTTCGTCGGCCAGCGGCAGGGCGGCGCCGGGCAC
>DASWWB010000954.1:0-1972 GCA_036406115.1 Herpetosiphonaceae bacterium | reverse complement strand
CTTCGCCGCGATGGGCGCCGAGGCCGAGCTGGAGCGCATCAGCGGGCTGGACGAGCGCTGGGCGCGTTTCGAGGCCGGCGCCTGGCCGCCCCCGGCCCACGCGGCGCCGCACGCGATCACAGAAACGCTGCCCGAGGCGGCGGAGCGCTACGATCTGATCTACGCCGGCGGCGGGCTGGGCCTGCTCCACGCCGCGCTGATGGCGCGCAAGGGCTACAAGGTGCTGGTCTTCGACCGCCACGAGGTCGGCTGCGCCCACCGCGAGTGGAATATCTCGGCGGAGGAGCTGGGGCGGCTGGTGGCGACGGGCCTGGCGAGCTGGGAGGAGCTGGAGCGCGAGATCATCATGGCCCGCTACGATGACGGCGTGGTCCGCTTCCACCCCGGCGGCTCGGACGTGCCGCCCGCCGAGCTGCGCATGGCCGGCGTGCTCGACATCGCGCTCGACGCCGGCGCGCTGCTGCGGCTGGCCCGGCGGCGGCTGCTCGACGCCGGCGGCTCCATCCGCGAGGGCGTGAGCTTCGAGGAGGTCCTGGCCCATCCCGACCAGCGGCGCGGCGTCGTGGTCCGGCTCGGGCGCGACGGGAGCGAGGAGCTTGTCGCCGGGCGGCTGCTGATCGATGGGATGGGCGCGACCTCGCCGCTGGCGCTGGCGGCCCATCCGTTCAGCGGCGTCTGCCCGACGGTCGGCACAGTGCTGCGCGGGGCGCGCGACCACGATCCCAAGCTGGGCGACATCCTCGTCAGCGTTGCCGACGCCCAGCGCGGGCGCCAGCTGATCTGGGAAGGCTTTCCCGGGCGCGGCGACGAGCTGACGGTCTATGTCTTCTACTACGACAAAGTCGGGCCCGCCGCCCAGCACCGCCACTCGCTGCTCGATCTGTTCGAGGATTATTTCCGGCTGCTGCCGGACTACAAAGCGCCCGGCGAGGATTTCCGCCACGAGCGGCCGGTCTACGGTTTCATCCCGGCGCGGCATGCCGTCAAGCGGCCGGTGCCGCTGCGGGGCGTGCTGCCGCTGGGCGACGCGGCGGCCCAGCAGTCGCCGCTGACCTTTTGCGGCTTCGGCTCGTTCGTGCGCAACCTGGGCCGTACGACGCGGCTGCTCGACACGGCGCTGCGTTACGATCTGCTGGAGCCGGAGCTGCTGAGCCTGGTCAGCGCCCGCCAGGCCAACGTCGGCCTGAACTGGGTCTTCAGCCGCTTCATGGCGCCGTGGGACCGGCCGCAGGACGTGAATGAGCTGCAAAACGTCTTCGCCGGGGTGCTGAACGAGCTGGGGCCGGCGATCAGCAGGCGCTTTTTCCAGGACCAGATGACCTGGCGCGACTACCGGGCGATCATCCTCGGCACGCTGCGCCGCTATCCGCCGATCATGCGGGTGGCGCTGCGGGTGATGGGCTGGCGCGACATCGGGCGCTGGATCGCCGACTGGCTGCGCTTCAGTAGGACGGCGCTGGCCTGCGCGCTGTGCGGCTGGTGGCTGCCGGCGGTCGTGCGGCTGATCGAGCAGGGCGATCCGGCGCGGGCGTTCCGTTGGCGCGCCCATCTGGCGGAGTGGCAGGCGATGGGCTGGCTGCGCGACTCGTCGCGGCCGGCGGGCAGCAAAGGCTAGGCACTATGGCGAAAGCGAAAACACAACCGCATCCGCTGCGCGGGGTCCGACGGGCCGGCCTGCTGGGGCTGCTGCTGCTGCTCCTGCTGGCCGGCGGCGCGCTCGGCTGGCAGCTCTGGGAGCTGGACGCGGGCTATCGCGTCGGGGCCAACCCGGCCAATCCGCTCGACTGGTACTGGCTGGCGACGGCGGCCGGCTTCATCGGCGGCGCGGTACTCCTCGGCGGACTGGCGCTGCTGGGGCTGAGCGCGCGGGCCGCCAGGAAGGCCCGCCGCCCCCTGCTGGCGCTGGCGGACGCGGCCGGCAGCGCGACGGATCAGCCGCTGGCGATCGACGCCGGGGGCGACCCCGAAGTGG
>DASWWB010000953.1:0-1762 GCA_036406115.1 Herpetosiphonaceae bacterium | reverse complement strand
GCGGCGGGCGGCGCGGCCGGTCGGGGCGGCCAGCAGGACCGTCAGCTGGGCGCGCTCCAGCAGCGTCAGCACGGCGCGCATGGTCGTGGTCTTGCCGGTGCCGGGGCCGCCGGTCAGCACCGTGACCGGCGAGTGCAGCGCCAGCGCCACCGCCTCGATCTGCGCCTCGCTGAGCGCGAAGCCCTCCTGGCGCAAGGCCGCCCGAAGCTGGGCCAGGTTCATCCTGCTGAAGGCGTGGCCCACGTCCGCCGGCGTGGCCAGCAGCTCGCGCAGCCGGTTGGCCAGCTCGGTCTCGGCGTGATAAAACGGCGGCAGGAAGACAAGATCATCGACATCGCGGACCAGCAGCACCGCCGCCGCCGCCTCGTCAAGGCCGGCGGCGATCGTCGGCTCGGGCAGCTCCAGCAGCCCCGCCGCCTCGCGGATCAGCTGGGGCGCCGGCAGGGCGCAGTGGCCGGTCTCGCTGGCCTGCTGGCTGAGCGTGTAGCGCAGCCCGGCGGTGATCCTGCCCGGCGCGTCGCGGGCGATGCCGAGCCGCTCGGCGATCCGGTCGGCGGTCGGGAAGCCGACGCCCTCGATCTCGTTGGCCAGCCGGTACGGGTCGCCGCGCACGATCTCCGCCGCCAGCTCGCCGAAGTGCTTGAAGACCTTGACCGCCAGCGCGGTCGAGAGTCCGACATCCTGGCCCAGCAGCAGCAGTTCCTTGATCGTCCGCTGCTGCTCCCAGGCGCTGACGATCGCCGCGATCTTCTTGCTGCCCAGCCCCTTGACCTCGCGCAGCTGGCCCGGGTCGCGGTCGAGGATATCCAGGGTCGACGGGCCGAACGTGTCGACGATCCGCTGGGCGTTGACCGGGCCGATGCCGGGGATGAGGCCCGAGGCCAGGTAGCGGACGATGCCCTCGGAGGTCGTCGGCGGGGCGGCGCGGTAGCTGGTGGCCTCGAACTGGCGGCCGTGGGCGCGGTGCTCGACCCAGGCGCCCTCCAGTTCCAGCGCCTCGCCGGGCTGCACCTCGGGCAGCTTGCCGACGACCGTCACCAGGGCCTGCTTGCCGTGGGGCCGCAGCCGGGCCACGGTGTAGCCTGTGTCCGGGGCGCGGTAGGTGATGCGCTCGAGGATGCCGGTGAGTGTGTCTGGCATAAGATGGGCTCAGCGATCGCTGATCAGCGAGGCGGCGGGCACCGGGATCGTGAAGACCTGGGGGCCGAACGGGTCGCCGGTCAGCTCGATCGTCAGGGCGGTGGCGTTGGGGCTGATTGGCGACAGCAGCTCGACGCTGCCGTAGCCGGTGGCCTGCTGGCGGACGCGGATCACCTCGCCCTCCTCGCGCAGCCGGTAGTCGGTGGTGACATTGTCGTTGACCTTGATATTGGCGTTGTTGAGCCCGAGCTGGACGATGCCCGCCGTGCCGTTGTGCAGGCTCCAGTGCAGCACGATGCTGTCGGCGCAGAACTCGACCCGCTCCAGCGCCACCGCCACGTAGGGCGTTTTGCCGTCGAGCTGGCTGACGGTGTGCCAGCGGTAGTCGGTGTCGCGCTGCTTGCGCACCCGCTGGCCGGTCGGCGCGTCGGTGCAGTCCGGCCGCACGATCACCTCGGGCGAGGGCAGCGCGCCAGCCTGGGGCGGCGGGGTCGCGGTCGGCGCGCCGGTCGGTGCGCCCGGCGGCCGCAGGAACAGCAGCAGCACCAGCACGAAGGCCAGCAGGCCTGCCAGGCCGCTGGTCATCTGGCGCCGCGAGACCCGCAGCGCCGGCTGGGGCGGC
>DASWWB010000952.1:0-1817 GCA_036406115.1 Herpetosiphonaceae bacterium | reverse complement strand
CTACACGCTCAAGGGCGGATTCGACCAGCTGCTGGCGTTGGAGCACGCCGCGATCGACGCCAAGGAGTATCAGCTGCGGGCGGTGCGGCGGGTGCTGGCCGAGATGCACGGCAACGCCATCCTGGCCGACGAGGTCGGCTTGGGCAAAACCGTCGAGGCCGGGCTGATTATCAAGGAATACCATCTGCGCGAGATGATCCGCTCCTGTCTCATCCTCACGCCCGCGCCGCTGGTCGATCAGTGGCTCGACGAGATGGAAGATAAATTCGGCATGCGCTTCCACCGCCTGGGCGACGAGAGCGATGTCGGCGCCCATCAGCTGGTCGTCGGCTCGATCGACCGCGCCAAGAGCGGCTACCGCAAGGCCCTGCTGGACCGGACCTGGGACATGGTGGTGGTCGATGAGTGCCATATCCTGAAAAACCACCGCACCGGCCGCTTCAAGTTCGTCTTCAGTCTCAACCGCAAGCATTGCCTGCTGCTCTCGGCCACGCCGGTCCAGAACGAGCTGCGCGAGCTGTACAATCTGATCACCGTGGCCCGCCCCGGCCACCTCAAGGGGCCGCGCCAGTTCCAGAAGCTGTTCATGGAGGACCGGCGCCACGCCCGCAATGTCGAGCACCTGCGGGCCCTGCTGGGCGAGGTGATGATCCGCAACCGGCGGGCCAACACGCTCACCGAGCTGCCGCCGCGCCGCATCACCCACCACGAGGTCCGCCTGACCGATGACGAGCACGGCTTCCACGACGCGGTGGTCCGCTTTTGCAAGCGGATCTACAGCAAATACGTCGAGGGCGAGGTCGTGCTGCACGGGGTCGAGGGCAAGGCGGTGGTGCCGAAGCTGGTGCTGGTGCTGATGATCCTGCTCAAGGAGATGACCTCCAGCCCGCGGGCGGTCGCCGAGACCCTGCGCGGGGCGATGCGGGCGCGCCTGGGCAAGGTCGACGCCGTCGACCAGCACGATCTGGAGCGCGTGCTGCTCATGGCCGAGGAGATGCCCATCCCGACCAAGGCCCGGCGGCTGCTGCATCTGATCAGCGAGGCGCCGACCAAGATCATCGTCTACACCGAGTTCGTGGCCACCCTGGAGTACCTGCGCGATTTCCTCAGCGACCACGGCATCGAGACCGTGCTGTTCCACGGCGGCCTGAGCGGCGGCCAGAAGCGCAGCGCGGTCGAGCGCTTCCGCGACAGCACGGCCCAGGTCCTGCTCTCCACCGAGAGCGGCGGCCAGGGCCTCAATCTCCAGTTCTGCCACCGGCTGGTCAACTACGATCTGCCCTGGAACCCGATGCGGATCGAGCAGCGGATCGGCCGCGTCCACCGCTACGGCCAGGAGCACCCGGTCGAGATCTCGACGCTGTTCCTGCGCGGGACGATCGAGGAATACATCCTCCACGTCCTGACCGGCAAAATCGATATGTTCCAGACCGTGATCGGCGAGGTGGATGCGATGCTCTCGTTTATGCACGAGCAGCAAAGCCTGGAGGTGCGGATCACCGAGATCATCCTCAACTCCAAGGATTTCAGCGAGATCCGCCAACGCATGGAGCAGCTCGGCGAGGAGATGCGCAAGGCCAACGAGGAGCTGAACGAGGCCGAGCGCGCCAGCGCGGCGCTGCTGGATAGCGTGTTGGGGTAAGTCGTCAGCTAGCAGTCGGCAGTCGCCAGGGGGATTGGTTCGATGGTTTGCCGATAGCTGAGGCTCGTGGCGGAAATACCATCTGACCGGCGTTGAGTGATTGTCGGCGACGGGATGACGCGCCCGGCGGCGCGCCCCGATAGCCAATATCCGATAGCTGATACCTGATCGCCCA
>DASWWB010000951.1:0-7659 GCA_036406115.1 Herpetosiphonaceae bacterium | reverse complement strand
ACCTCGCCGTAGCCGCTGAGATCGAGCGACGGATCGTCGAGCGTCACGCCGATCGTCTTGGTGGCGGCGAACTGATCGACAAGCTTGCTCAGCGGCCCGTCGAACAGCAGCTCGCCGTGATGGATCACGATCACCCGCTTGCAGAGCGCCTCGACATCGGCCATGTAGTGGCTGGTCAGCAGCACGGTGGCGCCGTGGCGGCGGTTGTACTCGCCGACGAACGTCCTGATCCGGCGCTGCATGGTCACGTCAAGGCCGATCGTCGGCTCATCGAGGAACAGCACCTTGGGCCGGTGGAGCAGCGCGGCGGCGATCTCCATCTTCATCCGCTCGCCAAGCGACAGGTTGCGCACCGGCTTGTTGACCAGCCCGCCCAGCTCCAGCAATTCGATGAACTCGTCGCGGGTGCGGCGGAACTCGTCGGGCGGGATGCGGTAGATGGCGCGGTTCAGCTCGAAGGAGTCGAGGGCCGGGATGTCCCACACCAGCTGGTTGCGCTGGCCCATCACCAGCGTGATCTGGCGCAGGAAGGCTTTTTCGCGCTTGGCCGGGGTGTGGCCGAGGACCGAGACGCCGCCGCCGCTGGGGTGGAGCAGGCCTGACAGCATCTTGAGGGTGGTGGTCTTGCCGGCGCCGTTCGGGCCGAGGAAGCCGACGATTTCGCCCGGCGCGACGGCGAAGGAGATGTCGGCGACCGCCTTGACCTCCTTGGATGTGCGGCGGACCAGGCTGGCGAGGGCGGCGCGCAGCCCGGCCTCGCGCTCCGGCACGGTGAACGATTTGCGCAGACGGTCGACGCTGATGGCGGGTTCGTTGCTCACAGGCACCTCACGGCAAGCGGTTGCGGTGGGATGATTGTAGCGCGGCGGCGGCGGGGCCGCGAGCGACTGGGGAATGAGCTATCAGCTATCAGCTATCAGCTATCAGGGCATTGCCCGGGACTGTTCCTGGCTCATAGGGAGCGGTTCCGGATTCCAAGCGGCGCCCTGACAGCTGACAGCTGATAGCTGTATTGCTTAACTAGGATAGCAACGTTTTTGAGCAACTCCATGCCACTACAAAGCCATGATTCGTATCCTATCCGTTGCTAACTTGATGTATCAGTACAGCCCCCATCAGCGCTTCTCGCCCTCCTCGGCCTTGGGCGCGTCCTCGATCGGCGTGCCGGCGGGCGGGGCGAAGGTCAGGCGCTCGGCGGGGATGGGCTGGTCGACCTCAAGCGAGGTGTAGCGCGACTCGATGAACAGCTCGCCGGTCGTGTCGTAGTGCTCGTACTTCAGGACCAGGAACAGCTGCTTGTCGACCCACAGCTTGAGCCGGGTGCCGGGCTGCTCGAACACATCCTGCGGCCCGGTCACGCACTCGATGACCAGCGTGTCGCGGCCGATCACCGGCTCCTCGCCCAGCAGCTCCAGCTTGTCGCCGGGCTGGGCGCAGAGGCCGGCCGACTCGCCGGGCGTGTCGAGCGAGGCCGAGGGGTTGGGGATCAGGTGCAGGTTGCCGTTGATCTCGGCCGGGTCCATGCGCATGATCGGGCCGTCGATCACGCCCGGCTGGCTCTCGGGGCCGCTCCAGATCCAGGCCTCGTCGCCGAGGCGCAGCTCGGTCTGGCGATCGGCGCCGTGATTGTCGTAGGGCGGCCAGATGACCTCGCGGCGCAGGCGCGATGGCAGCTCCAGCCAGACCTCGTCGCGCACGATGGTGTCGCTGCCGGGGGCGTGGGTCTCCGAGGTGCCGTGCAGCGAGCTGATCCCGCTGATGCCGAAGGCGCTGGTCTGCTCGACCCGGCGCAGGGCCTCGGCGGCGCTGACGCTGGGCGCCTGGCCCGGCAGCAGCCTGCCGCCCACCAGCGCCGCCAAGACGCTGGCGGCGACCAGCGCGGTCCCCATCAGCTTCATGCGCCGCGACGGGCGCTCGGGCTGGGCGATGATCGACTGGCGGCGCATGCGGTCGGCCAGGTTGAGCGAGCCGGCGGGGACTTCGGCCTCGGCGACTTCGCTCAGCAGCCGGTGGACGGTTGGTTCCTGATTCATTATCGTTTCCTCCTAGCGGGATTGCACGGATTCGTTCATGACCGACCGCAGCAGCTTGCGCAGGCGCTCGCGGGCGCCGTGGAGCCGCAGCTTGATCGCCCCGGCGCTGGCGGCGCTGGCGCTGGCCATCTCGGCCTCGCTCATGCCCAGGTAGTAGCGCTGGACGATCGCCGCCCGCTGGAGCGGCGTGAGCTGGTTGAGCGCGCTGACCACCGCCTCGCGGGTCTCGCCGCGCTCCAGCAGCAGCTCGGGGCCGCCGAGTTGGTCGGGCAGCCGGTCGCGCGGGGCCAGGCCGTCGGCGCCGGCTTCGTCGAGCGAGGCGTGGCGCTCGCGCCGCTGGGCCTCCTTGAGCGCGTCGTTCAGCACGATGCGCAGGAACCAGGGGCCGAACGGCCGCCCGCTCTCGAACTGCTTGATGCTGCCGGCGGCGCGCAGGAAGGCCGACTGGACGACATCCTCCGCCGCCGCCCGGTCGCGGATGATCAGCGTGGCGGCGCGCACGGCCTGGTACTGATGCTGCCGCACCAGCGGGTCCAGCCCGGCGATGTCGCCGCGCTTGAGCAGAGCTATCGCGTCATGTTCTTGCATACCTTTCCTTTCAGCTGAAGATCATCGAGCGCTCGCTAGATCTATCCGCCAGCCGCCCGAAAGGTTAGGCCGCGCATCCCTAAAACGCAAACAGGCGCCGGAATCGCGCCGGCGCCCGTCCGCAAGCCCCGCTCACTCGTCGCGGTCCGCCACCTCCCAGGGCAGCGGGCGGCCCCACGGGTCGCTGTAGGTCGGATGGGGCGCGCCGGCCCTGGAGGCCCAGCGGATCAGCCAGACCTCGCGGAACAGCAGCATGGCCATGCCGGCCATCAGCAGATGGGTGCCGAGCGCGGCCCAGTCCAGCGCCGCCGGGGCGGACCAGGCGCCGAGCAGCCGGGCGTCGAGCAGGCTGGCCAGCGCGGCGACCAGCGCCAGCAGCTCCAGGGTCAGGCGGCGCTGATCCGCGAGGAGGCGCGGGCCGCGGGCCGCCGGGGGCGCTTGGCCGGCGCGGGAAGACGATGAGATCGGCGAGAGTTTCATGGCAGCTCCTTTGATAACGAACCGCCGATCAGTCTAGCGGGCGCGGCTTCGGGCCGGCTAAAGATCCGGCCTGCGGCCCTACGGGAATCCTAATGGCGCAGGCGGCTAAAACGCGCCGGCCCCCGACGATTCGGGGGGCGGCGCGCGAGAGCCGGAGCGCTAGGCGCTCAGATGGTAGGGCACGTCGATCACGACCGTGCCGGGGCGGAACAGCAGGGCGCCCTTGATGATCAGCGCGGTCTGGTTGTGCAGCAGATGATGCCACCAGCGCGCCGGGACGAACTCCGGCAGCACCACCGAGATCAGATCGTTGTCGCGCTCGGCGTCGACCTGCTCGATGTAGCCCATCAGCGGCCGGACCAGCGAGCGGTACGGCGACTCCAGCACCACCAGCGGCACGTCGCCGCCCCACTGCGCCCACTTTTCGCGCACCTTCTCGGTGTCCTCGGGATCGAACTCGATGTAGACGGCCCGCACGTTGCCGGGCGCGATCGAGGTCGCGTAGCTCAGCGCTGGGATCACGCCGCGATGGACGCCGGAGACCAGCACCAGCACGGTGTGCTGGAACGGCCGCGGCGGGCGGTAGCCCTCGAACGAGAGCTGGTCGCGCAGCCGGCAGTAGTGGCGGTTCATCGCCATGAACAGCCCCACCAGCACTGGGATGATGATAATCACGATCCATGCGCCCTCGGCGAACTTCGAGGCGGCGATCACGACCAGCACCACGCCGGTCGCGATCGCGCCCAGGCCGTTGAGCAGCGCCGAGCGCCGCCAGCCCGGCGTCTTGAGCCGCAGCCAGCGCCGGACCATGCCGGCCTGCGACAGGGTGAACGAGAGGAACACGCCCACCGCGTAGAGCGGGATCAGGTTGCTGGTCACGCCGCCGAACAGGATGATCAGCGCCGCCGAGCAGAGCGCCAGCAAGATGATCCCGTTGGAGAAGACCAGCCGGTCGCCGATCGACGAGAACTGGCGCGGCAGGAAGCGGTCGCGGGCTAGCAGCGAGGCCAGGCGCGGGAAATCGGCGTAGCTGGTGTTTGCCGCCAGCAGCAGGATCGCCGCCGTGCCGAACTGGAGCGCGTAGTGCAGCGGCGAGCCGGCGCCGAAGACGCCGCGCCCGACCTGCGACAGCACGGTCTCTGTCGCCAGCTGGCCCTCGACGGCCCGGGGCTGGGCGCCGTAGAGATGGGCCAGCCAGGTCGTGCCGAGGAACATCACCGCCAGCACCGCCGCCATCGCCCCCAGCGTGGCCCGGGCGTTGCGCGACTCCGGCCGCTTGAAGGCCGGCACGCCGTTGGAGATCGCCTCGACGCCGGTCATGGCCGAGCAGCCCGAGGCGAAGGCGCCCAGCACCAGGAACAGGCTCAGCGGCTCGGCGCCCTGGGGCGCGAACAGCTGCTCGTGCGGGCCGCGCAGCAGCCCCGCCGGCGGCTCGATCGGCCGCAAGCCGCCGCCGAGCCAATCCGCCAGCCCGGCGCCGATCAACAGCAGCATCAGGCCGATGAACACATAGGTCGGCAGCGAGAAAATCGCCCCCGACTCCTTGACCCCGCGTAGGTTGATCAGCGTGATGAAGACAATCGCCGCCAAACACAGCTCGACGGTGTAGGGGCCGAGCGCCGGCTTGATCGAGGTGATGGCGTTGACGCCGGCGGCGATCGACACCGCCACCGTCAGCACGTAGTCCACCAGCAGCGCCGCGCCGGCGATCAGGCCGGGCATGGTGCCCAGGTTGTCGGCGGCCACGATGTAGGAGCCGCCGCCGTTCGGGTAGGCGGCGATGGTCTGGCGGTAGGAGATCGCCACGATGATCAGCAGCAGCACGATCGCGAGGCTGATCGGGACCGACTGGCTGAACAGCAGCGCGCCGGCCGGCGCCAGGTGGATCAGCATTTCCTCGGTCGCGTAGGCGACTGACGAGAGCGCGTCGGAGGAGAACACCGCGAGGGCGGTGCGTTTGTTCAATCGTTGGTGTGGCTGGTCGGCGGTGGACAGCGGGTTGCCAACGACGACCCGCTTGAGTTGCGCAATCATGGACTCCTGCACTTTCCGGAGCGCCGGGTGGGCGCGCTGCGAGGCGCTCATGGCGGCAAAACCGCCGGCGCCACGGAAAGGATAGCCCTGCCCCCTAAAAATGCTCTAAAAAATCGCCGGTTTTGTCTAAGGATTTTCTAAAGACGGCTAGGGATTTGTCTCATTGAAGCGGTAGCCGACGCCGGGCTCGGTCAGGATGAAGCGCGGCCGGGCCGGCTGGGGCTCGATCTTGCGCCGCAGCTGGCTGATGAAAACATGGAGGTTCTGGACGTCGCCCTCGTAGCCCTCGCCCCAGACGCGGCTGAGCAGCCAGGCGTGGGTCAGGACGCGGCCGGGGTGGGCCGCCAGCTCGGTCAGCAGATCGTACTCGCGGGGCGTGAGATGGATTTCCTCGCCGCCGCGCGCCACCCGCCGCCGCGCCAGGTCGATCGTCAGCTCGCCGCTGACAATCAGCGCCGACGCGGCCTGGGCTGGCTCGGCGTGGCGCAGCGCCACCCGGATGCGGGCCAGCAGCTCGTGCATGCCGAAGGGTTTGGTCAGATAGTCGTCGGCGCCCTGGTCGAGCGCCCTGACCTTCTCCATCTCGTCGGGGCGCGCCGAGAGGACGATCACCGGCGCCTGGCTCCAGGTGCGGAGCTGGCGGCAGACCTCCATGCCGTCGAGGTCCGGCAGCCCGAGGTCGAGGATTACCGCCGACGGCGGGTCGGCGGCGGCCAGGTCCAATCCCTCCTCCCCGCTGGCGGCGACCGTCACGCGGTAGCCGCGCTCGACGAGGCTGGCGCGCAGCAGGCGGCGGATCTGGATCTCATCGTCAATCACCAGGATGTGAACCGGCGCCATCGCCCCGCTCCTTTTCGCCAGGCGGCGCCAGCGGCAGCAGCAGCCGCGCCACCGTCCCGCCGCCGGGGCCGTCCAGCAGCTCGACCGACCCGCCGTTGGCCTCGGCCAGCCCCTTGCAAATCGCCAGCCCGATTCCCAAGCCCTCGGCGCCGCCCGGCAGCCGGTAGAATTTCTCGAAGACCCGGCCGCGCTCCTCAGGCGGCACGCCCGGGCCGCGGTCGGCGATCTCTGTCAGCAGCCAGCCGTTCGCGGCGGCGGCGCTGATCGCGATCGGCGCGCCAGGCGGACTGTACTTGGCGGCGTTTTGGAGCAGGTTCCAGATCACCTGCTCGATCTGCACGTAGTCGATCGGCGCGAGCGGCAGGTCGTCAGGGGCGTCCAGGGTCACGGCGCGGCCGTCAAGCTCGGCGCCGAGCCGGTCGCGGGCCTTTTCGATGATCTCGGCAATGTTATACCAGCCGATCCGCGGCCGCAACACGCCGGCTTCGATCCGCGACAGGTCGAGCAGATTGGCGACCAGGTAGTTGAGCCGGTTGGCCTGCTGCCAGATCACTGAGCCAAACTCGCTGGTGGCGGCAGGCGACCAGGCCACATCGTCGCCGCGCAGCTCGTCGGCGGCGGCGGTGATCGCCGCCAGCGGAGTGCGGAAATCGTGGGAGACCGACGAGAGCAGGGCCGATTTGAGCCGGTCCGACTCGGCCAGGGCGTCGGCGTGGGCGGCGGCGCGGGCCAGCTCGCCGCGCTGCAAGGCGAGGGCCGCCTGGGCTGCCAGCGTGTCGAGCAGCCGCTGCTGCTCCGGGCGCAGCGGGCGCTGGGCCGGGCTGACCGCCGCCTCCAGCACGCCAAGGCTGGCGCCGCCAGCCTGGAGCCGGGCGCTGGCGATCGGCGCGAAATCCGACCAGCCGCCGGCCTGCGCGATTTGGCGCAGCCCGCCGGCGCCGTCGTCGAGCGCCAGCCGGGCGCCGGGGCAGCCGAGCAGATCGAGGGTCGCCGCCAGCACAAGCGGCGCCACCTGGCCGAAATCAAGCTGGACGCTGATCGCCTGGCTTAGATCGTAGAGCGCCGCCAGCTCGCGGTTGCGGCGCTCGGCTAGCTCGGCGCGCTCGCGCAGCCGCGCCGCCAGCCCGCCGCCCACGCTGGCGGTGATCAGGAACAGCACCAGCCGCAGCATGTCCTGCGGCCTGCTGACGCTGAGGGTGTGGATCGGCTCGACGAAGAAGAAGTTGTAGGCGGCGAAGGCGCCCAGCGCGCAGGCGATCGCCGGCCGCAGGCCGGCGGTGGTGGCGCAGAGCAGCACCGCCAGGAAATACAGCAGCGGGATGTTCGAGGCGTCCGGCGCCAGGCCGGCCCGCGCCAGCCCCGTCACCGCCGCCACGATCGCCGCCGCCCACAGGTAGGGATGGCGGCCGACCCAGCGGTGGCCGGCCCGCAGCCGGCCGGCGAGGCGGCGCGTTGCTAGCGATGCATGCATCGGCGTGGTTGGATTGATGCGAGGGAGATGATCGGCAAGCTAGTCTTCTTCCTGAAATGTCGCCAATTGGGCTAAGAGTGCCTAACAAAACCGTTCGACGAAATTCCAGCAGATGAGCGCGCACCCCAGCGACAGAAATGCCTGATGGATATCCGCCCGTCGTTCATACCGCACCTTCAGCCGGCGGAATTTGTTCAACCAGGACAGGGTGCG
>DASWWB010000950.1:0-2956 GCA_036406115.1 Herpetosiphonaceae bacterium | reverse complement strand
CCGGAGGACAGCGCCGCCACCTGGGCGATGCGGGCCTCGGTCGAGGTGGGCGCCAGCAGGAAGACCAGGTGCAGGCCGGCGGCGCGGGCCGCGGCGTGGAACTCGCCGGCCTCCTCGGGCGGCAGATCGGGGATGATGAAGCCGTCGGCGCCGGCAGCCGCCGCCTCGGCCACGAAGCGCCCGACGCCGTATTGGAACAGCGGGTTGAAGTAGCCCATCAGCAGCAGCGGCTGGCTGATCCCCGCCGCCCGCAGCCGGCGCACACTCTCCAGGCAGTCGGCCACGGTGACGCCGTTGCGCAGCGCGACCTCGGTGGTGCGCTGGATGGTCGCGCCGTCGGCCAGCGGGTCGGAGAAGGGCATGCCCAGCTCCAGCATGTCGGCGCCGCCGGCGAACAGGGCCGGGGCCAGCTCCAGCACCGAGTCGCGCTCGGGGTAGCCGATGGTCAGGTAGGGCATCAGGGCGCAGCGGCCTTCGGCGCCGGCGCGCTGGAAGGCTTCGTCGATCCGATTCATTTGGATGCTCCTCGCACGAGATTGATCGGGCGTATGATACCAAATCGCAGGCGAAGGGCGGGATCAGGCGCGGCCGAGCGAGCGGCGGTGGTTGCGGAGCGTGGTATCATCGCAGCACCGGAGCTTTCGCTGAAAGGATTCCGATGCGCACAATCCTGGTCATCGACGATGAGGTGGCGGTTCGCTCGGTGCTGCAAGATATTTTGCATGACGAGGGCTATCGGGTGCTGCTGGCGGACCATGCCGAGGAAGGGCTGGCCTATCTGCGCACGGTGCTGGTCGAGCTGGTGGTGAGCGATGTGATGCTGCCCGGCATGACCGGCGTCGAGCTGTGCGCGGTCCTCGCCACCAACCGCCGCTTCGCCGGCATTCCGCTGATGCTGATGAGCGCGGCCCAAATGCCGGGCGATCTGCCCACGCCGCCCTACGCGGGGTTTTTGCGCAAGCCCTTCCATCTCGATGAGCTGCTCCAGCGGATCGATGACGCGGTTGCCAGCCGCCAGCAAGCGGGGTCCCGGGCCCGGCGCGGCTGAGCCGGCCGCAACACTCCCAGCCAATCCCTAAAACACCGCGAGCGAGGCAATTCGCCTCGCTCGCGCAGCCGGGCCGGACGGATGTCAGCGCTGCTGGTGGTCCTTGGGCGTGTTGTAGATCGAGGGATCGAAGGTGACGCCCGGCGTCACCGTGCCGGAGTCCAGGTCGATCGGCGGCTGGGCGGCGCCGGCCTGCTGGGAGCGGTAGCGGGCGTTCACGCCGTCGGCTTTGCGGCCGATGACGTTGGTAATCGCGACGAACCAGGAGCGGTAGGTGTCGGTGACCGAGGATTTGTTCAGCGCCATCGGCAGGGCGGCCAGGAGCAGCAGCAGAGCCGGGATGATGAACACAATGCTGATCGCGTTCAGCGCGACGCCGAGCCCCAGCAGCACCAGCGCGATGCCGACCAGCAGATTGAAGACGCTGTTGGCGCCGCGGCCGCGCAGGATCTCGCCGATCAGATGGCGGTTGCCAATCACCAGGATCGCGCCGGCCATCAGCGGCATCCAGGCCATAATTTGCGTGACGAGACCGGACAGCAAGGTGCAGAGCAGCACCAGGGCCACAAGCCCGACAATCGAGCCAATGATCACAGCCCGATCACTCAGTTGACGCTTTTGCATGGGAGCCTTCCTTCTATTGTCCACACTGGTGATACGGTCGGAAAAAAGCGATTGTTGCGCTAGGGCGCGTCGTCGAACACCGCCTTGACCCGGAAATAGTTGCCGGCCCGGTCCGGGGCGTTGGCCAGCGCATCCTCCACCGGCAGCGTGGCGCCGGCCTCGTCCTGGCGGGCGACGTTCACCAGATCGGTGACCTGGGCCGTGATCGGCACGCCGGTCACATCAACCTCTTTGAGCGTCTCGATATGGTCCAGGATCGAGGAGAGCTGCGCGCGCATCCGCTCCAGCTCCTCGGGGTCCAGCCGCAGGCGGGCCAGATGGGCCACCCGCTCCACCTGTTCAGTCGTCAGGGACATAGAGCCTCCTATCTTACTCCTGGCGGGTCCGCGAGCGATGGGCCAGATAGCCGGCGAGCAGCGCGCTGACACCGATCAGCGCCGCCAGCGGCCCCTCGCCAAGGCCGTAGACGCGGCCCAGCGCGCCGGCCAGCGCCGCGCTGATCTGGCCGCTGCCTGCGATGGCGAACGCTCGTTCGCGGGGAGAAGGGTTCATGCATCCTCCTTGCGGAGGCGATTGTACCATAGCGGCCCGGCGCCGGCGCCGACAGTCAGCGGCGCTGGGCGCCGTTCAGCACATAGCGGTGGACGGCCACCGCCAGCCCGCCGAGCTTGGCCGAGGGCGCGATCCAGTTGGCGGCGGCGATCGCCTGGGGCATGCTGCCCTTGGGCGCGACCCCCACGCCGGCCCAGCGCAGCATGCCCGCGTCGGCCTCGGCGTCGCCGATCGCCAGCACGTTGGCGGCGGGCACGTCCCAGCTGCCGCAGAGCATGGCCAGGGCGTTCTCCTTGGTGGCGTCGGGATGGGCCGCGATCGCCGAGTAGATCTCGCCGTCCGGGCGCGAGTATTGGAACATATGGACCTCCTGCTCGCCCTTGAGCAGGTCGATCAGGGCCGTCGCCGCCGCCAGCCCCGGCCCGACGATCCTGGTCGGGGCGGTGCGCAGCGCGTCGTGGAGCGAGAGCACGGCCTTGTCGCCGGGCTTGACGGTGGTGGGAGTGGGCATGGAGCGGGGATTGAAGTAGTTGACCTCGTCGACGGTGAAGACAAACGGGATGTGGCGGCGGTCGCCGATCTCCGCGACTTTGCGCGCCACCGCCATGTCCAGCGGCCGGTGGGCCAGCTCGGTGCCGGCCTCGTCCCAGATCCGCGCGCCGTTGTGGCAGATCAGGGTGGCCGGCAGGCCGAGCTGGCGGGCGACGTTCAGGGTCGGCTCGCGGCGGCGGG
>DASWWB010000949.1:0-1544 GCA_036406115.1 Herpetosiphonaceae bacterium | reverse complement strand
TGCGCTTCCGCGAGACCCAGGCCGGCGTCGCCAGCCTCGGCCAGATCGTCGTCGCGGCCGGCGCCAGCTCCTCGATCACCGGCTGCGCCATCGCCGCCCAGCTCCCGTCCGACTGCGTGACGGCGACGGCCGCAAGCTGGAAGACCGTCCCGCTGGCGGCGCCCCAGACCGGCAGCTTCACGGTCGAGGGCACGCTCACCCCGCCGGCTGCGGCCACGTCCGGCGCCTTCGCCCTCGCCGCCAACGCGCCGGCGAGCGGCGCCTGGGCCGATCTGGCCGCGATCGTGCTGTTCGACGACGCGAGCGGCACGATCAAGGCCCGCGACGGCGCCGCCTACGTCGACGCCCCGGCGCCGCTCCGCTACCAGGCCGGCGCCGCCTACCGCATCCGCATGACCGTCAACGTCAGCGCCAAGACCTACGCCGCCACCGTCACCCCGCCCGGCGGCGGCGCCGTCTCGCTCGGATCCGCCCTGCGCTTCCGCGAGACCCAGGCCGGCGTCGCCAGCCTCGGCCAGATCGTCGTCGCGGCCGGCGCCAGCTCCTCGATCACCGGCTGCGGATTCAGCGCCCAGCTGCCGCCGCCCGCAGCCGCCGCCCGCTTTGGCGTGATCGGCGACTTCGGCAACAACAGCAGCGCCGAGCGCGACGTCGCCCAGCGGGTCAGGAGCTGGAACCCGGATTTCGTGGTGACGGTCGGCGACAACAACTACGACGTGGGCGCCGCCAGCACCATCGACGCCAACATCGGCCAATACTACCAGGAGTTCATCTTCCCCTACGCCGGCCGCTTCGGCAGCGGCTCGCCGACCGGCGCCAACCGCTTCTTCCCGGCCCTCGGCAACCACGACTGGGAGTCGGCGAGCGACCGCGACGGCACCGGCCCGCAGCCGGCGCTGCCCCATCCGCACCTTGATTACTTCCAGCTCCCGGGCAACGAGCGCTACTACGACGTCGTGCGCGGGCCGGTCCATCTGTTCGTGCTGGACAGCGACCCGCGCGAGCCGGACGGCAGCTCGGCGACCTCGGCCCAGGCCCAGTGGCTGCGCCAGCGCCTGGCCGCCTCGACCGCGCCCTGGAAAGTGGTGGCGCTCCATCACGCGCCCTTCTCGTCCTCGACCGCCCACGGCTCGACCGCCCGCCTGCAATGGCCCTTCCAAGAGTGGGGCGCCCACGCCGTGCTGGCCGGCCACGACCACGCCTACGAGCGGATTATGAAAAACGGCATGCCCTATTTCGTCAACGGCATCGGCGGCGGCGGCCTGCGCGACAGTTTCGCCAATCCGCCGGTCAGCGGCAGCCTGGTGCGCTTCGCCGGCGACCACGGCGCCATGCTCGTCGAAGCCAGCGCCGCCTCGATCAGCTTCAAAGCCGTCACCAGGGCCGGCGCGCAGATCGACTCGTTCACGCTGACCAAATAATCCGGAGCGCCGCATTGACAAGCAACGCCCTGCGGCGCCGCTCCGAGCGCGCCGCAGGGCCAGGAGGAGCCAATAATGATTGATCTCGCCACGCAGCCCGCCGGGAATGTGTTCGCCGGTCGC
>DASWWB010000948.1:0-6863 GCA_036406115.1 Herpetosiphonaceae bacterium | reverse complement strand
CGCCGGCGACACCTTCCGCGCCGGGCTGCTCCACGGCTGGCTGAGCGGCTGGCCGCCCCAGCGCGCGCTGGAGTGGGCGCTGCGGGCCGGCGCCCGGCGCTGCCTGGTGCTGGGGGCCGCCGAGCCGCTGCCGGGGGAGATTTAGGGGTCAGGGATCAGGGGTCAGGGATCAGGTCAATCCTGTCAATCAAAGCACTACCTGCAAGGCATGAAGCCGCGACAATCCCGGACAGCGCCTGCCGCCATGCCGTTCGGCCTGATCCCTGGCCGGAGATTGAGGGGTCAGGATCAGGTCAATCGTGCCAATCAAAGCACTATCTGCAAGGCATGAAGCCGCGACAATCCCGGACAGCGCCCGCCGCCATGCCGTCCGGCCTGACCCCTGATCCCTGATCCCCGTCCTCACCCGTGTTGACGGCCTCCGCCGGCCGATGGTACCATGAGCGAACGAGTGTTCAGGAGGATGTGTTGTGCGATTCACCAGAGCGCGCCTCACCACGTTTGACGATCCCCAGTACCGAGCCTATGTCGCCCGCCAGACCATCGGCCGCGACAACCAGCGGGCCATCCGGCCGCCGCGCGAGCGCGATTTGTTCGGCGGCGAGGCCGAGGCCCTGCTCCGCGAATGGCTGATCGGCCAGGGCTTGGCGCTCTCCGACCGCCGCATCCTGGAGTACGAGGAGCGCCGCGGCAACCGCTCCAACCGCAAGTACCGTGAGCTTGACGCGCTGGTCGAGGCCGAGCGGCGGATGCATGTTTTCGAGATCAAGGCCAGCCGCACCGCCCAGTCGCTGCGCCGCGGCTACGGCCAGCTCAGCGAGGTCCGCGACACCCTGCGCCTGATCGTGCCGAATGTCTGCTCGACGGTGCTGTTCGTGGATACCGGCATCCCCACCGAGGCCGAGATCGCCGAGCTGATGCGCCAGGACGACGCCCCGCCCTACCCGCCGCAGACGCTGGAGCAGGTGCTGGGGCAGGTCGCCGGCCTGCGGCTGGTCGCCTCGCTGGACGAGGCCCGCGCTGTCGTCGATCAGATCGGCGTGCTGCGCTTTTCCCTCGATGAGATCATCGCCCTGGCCGGCGACCGCCCGCTCCATCTGAACTGGGCCGCCGACGAGGACGATGAGCCCCCGCCGCCGCCGCCGCCGCCGACCCGCCAGACGATCGCCGGCGACGATGACGACGATGATGATGACAGTCCTTTCGCCGCCGCCTTTCGCCGCGCCCAGAAGGAGTGACGCTTGAATCCAGCCAACCCCACCGCGGAAGCGATCAGGATCGCCGCCACGACGCCCCACCCGCCGGCGCCCTGGACCATGGACGGCGTCTGGGTGTTCAGCGTCCATCCGGTCCGCCGCTCGCTGGCCTCCGCCCAGCTGCCGGCCCCGCTGCGCCCGCTCTGGCTGCCCGCTGGCCGCACGCTCGGCTGGTCGTTCATCAGCCAGTACGGCCCCGGCTCGACGCTCCAGTACCAGGAGGCGGCCTGCGGCTTGGTCCTGCGGCAGGGCGCCCGGCCGGCGCTCTGGATCAGCGGGCTGGTGGTGGATAGCCCGAGCTCGGTGGCCGGCGGCCGCAATCTCTGGGGCCTGCCCAAGGAGCTGGCCGACATCGCCTGGGCCTCCGCCGAGCGCGCCCGGGCCTCCGCCGCCCAGAACGGCGCCCTGCTGCTCAGCTTCGAGGGCGTGCCCGGCCACGCGCCCGGGCTGCCCTACAAGCTCAGGTTCGACGCGCTGACCGTCGCCGACGGCAAGGTCAAGCGCATTCCCGCCAGCTTCGACGGGCGGATCGGCATCACCCGCCGGCTGCGGCCGTTCTTCCCGGCCAGCGGCGCCTGGTCGGCCTTCGGCGTGTCCGGCTACAGCATCAGCGGCCTGGGGCGTGGCGTCGCCACCTTCGGCCAGTTGGAGGACGCATGAGCGTGCGCGGCCAGCTCGCGCTGGGCCTGGGCCGGCTGGCCCAGCTCGCCACCCGCCAGCTCAATCTGGGCGGCGGCACCAATCTGCCCGGCAGGATCGCCCGCCGGATCGCCCCCGACGTGCTGCGCGAGCAGGCCGCCCGCCTGCCCGGCGGCGTGATCCTGGTCTCCGGCACCAACGGCAAGACGACCACCAGCCGCATGCTGGCGGCCATCCTGGAGGCCGGCGGCGGCAAGGTGCTTCACAACCGCGCCGGCGCCAATCTGATCACCGGCCTGACCGCCGCGACCCTCGACATGGGCGTCTGGGGCGCGCCGCGCTACCAGCACGCGATCTTCGAGGTCGACGAGGCCCATCTGCCCGGCGCGATCGCCGAGACCCGGCCGCGGGTGGTGCTGCTGCTCAATCTTTTCCGCGATCAGCTCGATCGCTACGGCGAGGTCGACACGCTGGCCGCCAAGTGGCGCGCCGCCCTGGCCGCGCTGCCGGCCACCTCGACGGTGGTGCTCAACGCCGACGATCCGGCTGTTGCCGATCTGGCCGGCGGCCTGCAGGCCCGGGTCCTGTTCTACGGCCTGGAGGACACCCGCCACCGCAACGACGATCTGCGCCACGCCGCCGACTCGATCTTCTGCCGGCGCTGCGGCCAGCCCTACGCCTACGATCCCGCCTACTACGGCCACATCGGCCGCTACTCCTGCCCCAACTGCGGCCACGCCCGGCCCGCGCCCGATGTCACGCTGGCCCGCCTGGAGCTTGACGGGACTCGCGGCAGCGCCCTGGCCCTCACCGCCGCCGCCGGCCAATCCGGCCTCCGCGCCTTGGACGTGCTGCTGCCGCTGCCCGGCCTCTACAACGCGCTCAACGCCACCGCCGCCGCCGCCGCTGCGCTGGCCTGCGACCAGCCGCTTCCGGTCATCCGCTCGGCGCTCGAGTCGTTCAGCGCCGCCTTCGGCCGCATCGAGCGCTTTTCGATCGGCCAGCACCCGCTGCTGATGGTCCTGATCAAAAACCCGATCGGCGCCAGCGAGTCGGTCCGCATGATCACCGGCCAAGCTCCGGCCGGCGGCGGCGCCGGGCTGCATGCGTTGATCGCCATCAACGACAAGATCGCCGACGGCACTGATGTCTCATGGCTGTGGGACGCGGATTTCGAGGCGCTGAACGGCCACGTCGCGCGGGCGGTGGTGGCCGGCACCCGCGCCGAGGATATGGCGGTGCGTCTCAAGTACGCCGGCCTCGACCCGGCGCTGATCACGGTGGTGCCGGATCTGGATGCGGCGCTTGAGCGGCTGCTCGCCGACACGCCGCCCGGCCAGGAGGTGACGCTGCTGCCGACCTACACGGCGATGCTTGAGCTGCGCGCCCATCTCGTCGATCGCGGCGTGCTCAAGCCCTTCTGGGAAAGCTGATCAGGCTGGCGGGTGCGCGTCGGCCTCTTGCGCCGGCGCGCCGTGGATGCGCGGCTCGGCGAAGGCCAGCCGGCGCGCCATGACCTCGATCGCCTGCGGGTTGTTGTCGATCAGGGTGAACCGGCGGCCGTTGCGCGCCGCCGCCTCGCCCCAGGAGCCGCTGCCGGCGAAGAAATCCAGCAGCCGCTCGCCCGGGTTGGAGTGGACGCGCACGATCCGGTTGAGGATCGCCAGCGGCTTTTGGGTCGGGTAGCCGGTTTTTTCCTTGCCGGTCGGGCTGACGATCGTGTTCCACCAAACCGTCGTCGGCGTTTTGCCGCGCGCGGCTTTTTCCGGCCCGACCAGCCCCGGCGCGAGGTAGGGGATGCGGTCGATGTCCTCGTAGCGGAAGGTGTAACGCTCGGGGTTTTTAGCGTACCAGAGGATCGTGTCGTGCTTGGCCGACCAGCGCTTGGTCGAGCGGGCGCCGTAGTCGTAGGCCCAGATGATCTCGTTGATGAACGAGCGGCGGCCGAAAATCTGATCCAGCAGCACCTTGCAGTAATGGATTTCGCGGTAGTCGAGATGGAAGAACAGGCTGCCGCCGGCCGCCAGCACGCGATGGGCCTCGCGCAGCCGGGGCTCGATGAAGCCCATGAAATCGTCGAAGCTGTCGGCGTAGCCCCGGGTGTCGATCTTGGTCGTGGCGTAGCGCCGGCCCTTGAAGCCGACGCGGTCGCCGTCCTCGGCGCGCTGGGTCCGCAGCCGGGTGCGGGCCTGGGTCTTGCCGGTGTTGAAGGGCGGATCGATGTAGATCAGATCGAAGCTTTCCGCCGCGAACGCGCGCAGCAGCGGCAGATTGTCGCCGCAGTAAATCTCATTCATCCCCGGGCGCCAATATGGCCGCGATCCGCTCCCGCAGCTCCTGGGAGATCGCGTCGCCACCGCGCAGCCAGCGCTTGAGCAGCTCGGCGTCGGCGCCGACGGCCCGCGCCAGATCCTCGACGCTCCAGCCGCGCCGGGCCAGGGCGAACATGATCGCCGGCAGATCGTCGGGCCGGGCGGCGGGGCCGGCTTTGCGGCGCCGGGCCTGGCCGGTCTCGTTGAGCAGAGCCCCGGTCTGGGGCGGCAGTTTGCGGCGGCGCATCAGACGGCGCCCTCCAGCCAGGCGGCGGGCGTCCAGTCGGCGGCGCCGCTGATCGGCAGCGTGAAGGTGAAGGTCGTGCCCTCGTTCACCGCGCTGTCGAACCAAATCCTGCCGCCGTGCAGCTCGACCAGCGATTTGGCGATGCTGAGGCCCAGCCCGGTGCCGCCGGCCTGCTCCTTGAGCGGGTTCTCGGTGCGGTAGAAGCGAGTGAAAATGTGCTCTTTGTCTTTGTCGGCGATTCCCACGCCGGTGTCCTTGACCGCCACGCTGAGCTCGCCGCCGCCGTTGCGCACCACCACGTCCACGCTGCCACCGTCGCGGGTGTATTTGTAGGCGTTGGAGATCAGGTTGATCAGCACCTGGCGCACCCGCTCCTGGTCGGCGACGACCGGCGGCAGGTCGGCAGGCACGTCGATCGCCAGCGAGATCTGCTTGGAGCCGAACTGCTGGCTGAACAACAGCGCCGCGTCATGGAGCATCTCATCGAGCTTGACCTCGCGGCGCTGGAGCCGCACCTGGCCGGCTTCGATCCGCGACATGTCGAGCAGATCGTTGAGGATGGCGGTCAGGCGCTCGATGTTGTTCTTGACGACGCCGAGGAACTGGCGCTGCTGGTCGGTCAGCGGGCCCAGCGTGTTGAGCAGCAGCAGGTCGATGTAGCCGCCGATCGAGGTCAGCGGCGTGCGCAGCTCGTGCGAGGCGGTGGCGACGAACTCGGTCTTGAGCCGGTCGGCCAGCTCGGACGCCGAAATATCGTGATAGACCACCACGCTCCCCAGCCACTCGCCGCCGCTGGTGACGATCGGCGAGGCGAAGGCGCGGATGGTCCGGTTGTTGACCTCGAACTGCTGGAAGGCTTCGGGATCGACCTCCTGCTGGTCGGCGTCGCTGGCGCCGGGCAGCGAGAGCAGCGGCTGGCCCAGATATTCCTGGGCCTCGATGTTGAGCAGTTTCTCGGCGGCCGGGTTCATCAGCCTGATGCGGCCCATGCGGTCGCCGACGACCACGCCGTCGCCGATCGAGCGCAGGATCGACAGGCCGCGGCCGGCCTCCTCCTCGCGCAGCTCCAGCTGGCGGCTGACCTGCTGAACCTCCTCGGCCAGGGTTTGGTGGGTCCGCAGGTTGTTGAGCATCGTCGCCACCTGGTCGCTGATGACCTGGACGAACTGCTGGTGGTCGGCGGTGAAATGATCGATGCTGTTGTGGAGCAAGATGATCACGCCCAGGATCTCGCTGTCGTGGTCGAGCGGCACCGCCAGCGCCGAGCGGCCCCGGGTGTCGTGGTCGGAGCGGACCAGCCAGCGGTCGTCCTCGGCGGTGTTGGGGATGATCGCGCTCTGGCGCTGCTCGACGACCCATCCCGCCAGCCCCTGGCCGCGCTCCAGGGCGGCGGCCTCGGACTTGGTGATGTGGCGCTCCAGGTTGGTGCCGAAGACCAGGCGGCCGGTGCGCGGCTCGACCAGCATGATCCCGCCGCGCTCGGCCTGGGTGGCCTGGGCGATCAGCAGCAGGGCCTGGTCGAGCAGCTGGGTCGGGTCGAGGGTTTTGCTGAGGGCGCGGACGATGTAGTAGAGCGTTTCGGCGCGCTCGCGGGCGCGATTGGCCTCCTCGACCGAGCGGCCGATCTCCAGGTTGCCGGCGAGGACGCGCTTGGTGAGCGAGAGCTGGAGCTGGCTGTGCTCGAACATAATCGCGGCCTGGGCGGCCAGCAGCTCCAGCAGCGGCGCCTGGTCCGCGAGGCGCTGGCGGCCGGCCTCGTCGTCGGCGCTGACCGTCAGCAGGCCGTTGATCTCGCCGCCGGCGGCGCGGAGCGGCAGGACCATGTGATGCTCGCCGGTGAGCGAGCGGAACGGCAGCTGGGCGGCGAGGTAGGCGTGGTCGCTGACGCGCTGGTCGTCGCCGAGCAGCGGGGCGAAATCGGCCCAGGGCAGCTCCAGGCCCTCGGTCGCACCCAGCGTGTGGCCGGAGCCGCCGAGCGCCACCTCGAGCTGGACCAGGCCCTTGGCCCAGTTGACCCGCGAGACGCTGGCGGCGCCGAACGGCCCGCTGGCCTTGGCGGCGCTGGCCAGCTCCTCGGCGATTTCCTGGCGGCTGGTGGCGCCGCGCAGCCGCTCGCAGGCCCGGGTCATGCGGCGCAGGATCGCGGTGCGGTCGTCGGCGGGCGGGAGCGTCGGTTGTTTTTGGATTCGCGTCATACTGTAGATCGCCACAAGTGCTAGTCCGGTGCCGCGCACCAGAAGATCAAGCAGGAATGATTGGTAGTCGGGGGCCGGGGCGAGGGCGAGCGCCAGCCCGGCCCATGCGGCGAACAGCAAGCCGAGGGCCAGCGCGGCGCGGCGCCTGGCCAGGAAGCGCGGCAGGAGCAGGGCCGGCGGCAGCAGCGCCAGCCACATCGCGCCGGGCGGGGCC
>DASWWB010000947.1:0-2690 GCA_036406115.1 Herpetosiphonaceae bacterium | reverse complement strand
GTTGCACGGAAACCAGGGCCAACGGGGGATCGCTCCATTATAGCATCGGATGGCCGTCCTGCTCAGCCTGGCCCGCAAATTGCATGATGGGAGCGTTTGCGATACTCTATCCGAAGATAGATCAAGCGAGCGGCCGCGGCGGCAGGCGTTCGCTCGCGGCGCGATCCGCGCGGGGCGCCCCGGCGCCGGGAGCCTGCGGGCGGCAGCGGCCCGGCAAAACCATGTGATGGGGTGTGGCTCATGGCGAAGGTCATGGTCGTCGACGACGAAGACGAACTGGTGGATATGATTGGCATGGTGGTCGAGGACCTGGGCCATGAGGTGATGACGGCGACCAACGGCAAAGAGGCGATCCGCGCCCTCGCCGGGGTCGGCGCGCCGCCGGCGCTGATCATCTCCGACGTGATGATGCCCCAGATGAACGGCGTCGATCTCGTCCGCGCCCTCAAGGCCGATCCGCGCCTCAGCCACGTGCCGGTGATTCTGATGAGCGCCGCCGGGCCCCCGGCCGAATACGACACCGCCGATTATTTCATCCATAAGCCGTTCGACCTCGACGCCCTGGTCGAGCTGATCGAACAGTGCATCGCCGATCCCCGGTAGCCCGTGGATGCTGTAGACAAGCCAGAAGGAGTCCTTCATGGGAGAACGGCCTAGCGATGAGCAGCCGGCAGCCGGCCGGCCGAGCCAGAAAATCATCGGCCAGCCGCCCGTCGGCGGCAAGCTGAGCACCGGCAATCCCTCGATTGACATGGTGCTCGGCGGCGGCATCCCGCGCAACTCACTCTATATCCTCACCGGCCCCCCCGGCGCCGGCAAAACCATCCTCGGCCAGCAGATCTCCTTCAACACGGCCCGCGAGGGCGGCTATGTCATCTATTTCACCAATGTCTCCGAGCCGCACGCCAAGTTGGTCGAGCATATCAAAAGCTTTGATTTCTACCAGCCGGACCTGCTGGGCAAGCGGATCAATCTCTACAACATCACCAGCCAGATCCGCGACAAGGGCTTCGAGGAGACGCTCAATTTCATCGTCGACACGGTGCGCTCCGAAAAGGCCGACCTGGTGGTGATCGACAGTTTCCGCGGCCTCAAGCACGTGCTGGAGATCAGCCCGCGCGACCGCGGCGCGATCTTCGATCTGGCCGCCAGGCTCTCGATCATGGGCTGCACCAGCCTGCTGATCGGCGAGTACACGCCCCAGGAGGCGCTCACCGATCCCGAGTTCGCGATCGCCGACGGGATCGTCAATCTCTGGTACGCCACCGAGGGCGCCCAGGACCGACGCACGCTGCGGATCGCCAAGATGCGCGGCGTGCGTTACCTGGGCGGCGAGCACAGCCTGTCGATCAACGAGCGCGGCATCCGGGTCTACCCGCGCCAGGAGTCGCTCAGCCAGGCGCCGGCCTACAAAGCCACCCAGGAGCGGGCCTCGATGGGCGTCGGCGGCCTCGACGAGATGATGTTCGGCGGCCCCATCCGCTCCTCCAGCACCCTGATCACCGGCTCGGCGGGCACCGGCAAGACGGTCCTCTCGCTCCACTTCCTGGCCGCCGGCGCCGCCGCCGGCGAGCGCGGCCTGATGGTCTCGTTCCAGGAAAACCCCGAGCAGCTGCGCCTCCGCGCCAGCCAGTTCGGCCTCGACAACCTGGTTCACAACGAGCTGATCGAGATTCTGTCGCTCTCGCCGGTCGAGCTGGACCTCGACGCCGCCGCCGCCGAGATCCGCGAGCGGATCGAGGCGGGCCGGATCACGCGGGTGGTGATCGACAGCGTGGCCGAGCTGGAGTTCGCGGTCCGCGATCCCGAGCGTTTCGACGACTTCATGGCCTCGCTGGTCGGCTTCCTGCGCGGCCAGGAGGTCACCACGGTGATGATCCGCGAGATCCCGCAGATCTTCGGCACCGAGCTGTCGATCTCCAGCCGCGGCCTCTCCTACATCGTCGACAACATCATCTTGCTGCGCTACGTCGAGGTCCATGCCGAGATCCGCCGCGCCCTGGCGGTGCTGAAGATCCGCGGCAGCAACCACGACAAGGCCTTGCGCGAGCTGGTGATGGACGAGGGCGAGGTTGTCATCGGCGAGCGCTTCGAGGGCCTGTCTGGGCTGATCACCGGCATCCCGCGCTTCAGCGGGAACTCCGCCGAGGGCGCGGCCGAGAAAGGGTTCTAGCGTGGACGAGGCAGCAGGCAACGCCCGGCCGCGGCCGACAGTCCTAGTGATCGATGACGAGGATTATGTCGGCGATATGATCGCCACGGTCCTGCGCCTGGAGGGCTACCAGACCGAGATGGCCTACAACGGCCGCGACGGCCTGGCGCTGGCCCTCGGCGCCCGCGCCGATCTGCTGATCGTGGATATTATGATGCCCTACCTGAGCGGCACCAAGCTGGTCGCCGAGCTGCGCGCCGCCAGGGCCGAGCTGGCCGGCACGCCGGTCATCCTGATCAGCGCCGGCGCCAAGCCCGCCGACGAGCTGCCCGGCGTCCGGTTCCTGGCCAAGCCCTTCGAGATCAACACGCTGATGGAGCTGGTCCAGCTGCTGATCGGTCCCGGCGATCCGGCATAGGAGCGAGCGATGGACGCAAGCGGCTACCAAGCGGCGTACACCAAGGCCCTCAGCGCCGGCGACGAGGGCCAGGCCCAGGCGGTGGTCGAGGCCGCCCGCTGGGCCGGGATGGACGCGGCT
>DASWWB010000946.1:0-3894 GCA_036406115.1 Herpetosiphonaceae bacterium | reverse complement strand
CTCGCGCAGCCGGAGGCCGGCGGCGGCTGCGTCGGCGTCGTAGCGCGCCAGATCGTAGGGGCCGCGCCCGAGCTGGAAGCCCGCCACCAGCAGCCCGCCCGGCGCCAGGTGGCGGGCCAGATTGGCCACCACGCCGCCCTCGGTGCCGGGCGTGAGGAAGATCATCACATTGCCGGCCAGCAGGATGAGATCGAAACGCCGGCCGAGATCCAGTCGCGCCAGATCGGCGCAGTGCCACTCCAGCTCCGGCGCCTTGGCTTTGGCTTGGCGCAGCATGCGCGGATCGAGGTCGGCGCCGACGACCGCAGCGCCGCGCCGGGCCAGCTCGATCGTGATCCGGCCGGTGCCGCAGCCGGCGTCCAGCACGCTGAGCCGCGCCAGATCCGGGCGCAGGCGCTCCAGCGCCCCGGCCTCGCCGTGGACATCCTCGCCAGCAGCGGCGCGGGCCTCGTAGGGCGCATCGTAGGCCGCGCCGTCGACGTCGGGCCGTTCCAGCCAGGGATTGCGGGCCTCATCGCTCATGCCGTCTCCTCCTCGTCCAGGGCGCGGTAGAAAAACACCGAGCCGTCAAGCCGGCCGTCGGCCGAGCGGGCGTAGCCGGGGATCACGCCGGCCGCGCGGTAGCCGAGCGCGCGGTACAGCCGCTCCGCTGCGTCGCCCTCGCGGGTGTCGAGCACCAGCAGCAAGCGGCCGGCGGCGCGGGCGGCGCCCTCCAGCTCGGCCATCAGCGCGCGGCCCAGGCCAGCCCGCCGCGCCCGCGAGTGGACCAGCAGCTTCTGCACCTCGGCCCGGTGGCTGGCGTTGGGCTTGGCCGGCAGCGCCAGCTGCGCCGCCCCCGCCAAGCCCGTCGCATCCCGCGCCGCCAGCAAGATGCGCTCGCCGGCGCTCAGCTCGCGGATCACATCTTCCCAGTAGCGCCGCGCCTCGCCGGCGGCCAGCGGCGGCAGGAAGCCCACCGAAGCCCCGCCGTCGACGGAATCGCGCAGCAGCTCCACCAGCCCGTCGATGTTGCGCGCCGCATCGGCGGCATCCCAGCGCTCGATCTGCCCCATCTGCCCTCGCTTGCGCCGGCAGGCCCGAAGCCAGCGGCGCGCCAATCTTGCCGCCCCAGTATACCCCAGCCGGGCAGCGTGTTGACCGGCCGCAGCGCCGCCCATCAACATTTGCCCAACCAGCGAACGCGCGGCGTTGGCGCGGACGGGGCAGTCGGCGTGGAAGGAGCAGAGGGGTAAGCGTGAGAGTCGGCGCGGGACGCGGGCATGGCGAGCGCCGCCGCCTGTCAACGCTGATCGAGAATCATCTCGCGGGGCATGCGGCGGCGCCGGCGCCGGGGGAAGGTGCGGACGAGTCTGCTACCAGGCCAAGGTCTCGAGGGTGCGGCGCCAGGCGGGAGCCGCCTCGGCTGCGGGATCGGCCTCGTTGTTCAGGCGCATAATCGCGCGGGTCGCGGGGATCGACAGCTGGCACAGATTGCGGAGCAGCCAGTAGCGGGTGGCGCCGGACGCGCCGTCGCCGCGCGCCTGCCGGTCGACCTCCTCGGGGCCGGCGCCGTCGCTGACAAATCGTTGGTACTTGGTGCGATCGTCCATGGGGACCTCCCGTATGCGCTAGGCCTGCGAGGCAGGCGGGTTGGAGTGAAGGAGGGATACAGCACACATAGTACCGCCACGGCGGCCGGCGCGCGAGTCAACGGCGGGGTACCCTGGGGGGATTTGCCGCCGCCTATCCGGGTGATGGGATGAGCGGCGACGGGGGGCATTGGTCCGGGTGCTAGCGGCGTCCGCCCGCCTCGACAAGAAACGGCGCGTCCAGCCGCTCGTTGTTGATCACCAGGCTGGCGTGGCGCTGCGGCTCGCACGTCGCCAGATAGAGCCGCTGGCCCTCGACGTAGCGGCGCAGCCGGGGGTCGGCGGGATCGGCCGGGCTGCCGTCACGGACGGCCATGCGGGCCGCCGAGTGGCCGAAGCCGACCTCGAGGAAGATCGACAGATCCCAGCAGCCGCGCAGCTCCCGCCGGTGGAGGAAAATCCCGTCGACCAGCAGAATCGCGCCCGGCGCGGCGCGCTGCTCCGGCGCTTCGACCGGACTGTCGCGACGATGATCGAAGGCTGCGGCGCGGAACCGGCCGTCGCCGCCGGGGCTGAGCGGATCGAGCAGCAGCCGCCTGAACGCCTGATAGTCGTAGGAATCCTCGAAAAAGCCCTGCGGTGAGTCGCGGCCCTGGCGGTAGCGTGCGGCGCGCGGCTGGTGGAAGGAGTCCACCGAGGCGAGGATGAGCTGCCTGCCGGCGGGGGCGAGGGCGGCGGCCAGCTCGTCGCGGAAGCAGCTTTTGCCAGCGCCGTCGACGCCGTCGATCGCCACGCGGGCGGCCGGCGCGGCGGGCAGGGCGAGAATGCGGTCGGCGACCAGGCGCAGGAGCGCGGCGCGATCAGCCATGGGCGGCCTCCGTGGGCGAAACGCGGCGGGGCGGAGCCAACGTTGGCTCCGCCCCGCCGGCGCCGCTAGTCCTTGTAGGGGTCGAACTCATCGGCGCCGGCCATCGCCACGCCGAGCGGCGTCAGCGTGTGGAGGACGCGGATGCCGCCGGCGTGCTCGGCCAGCACATCGGGCAGGCGGCGGTAAACGTGCGGGCTCTCGTCGGTGCCGGCGCCGCGCAGCTCCACGCCGACGCGCTGGATCCAGTCCAGCATCATCTCGCGGCTGATCTCGCCGCCGGTCGGCGCCTCCTGGACCGCCTTGCCGTTCTTCTTGCCCCAGCGGCGCTTGCCGGCGGCGCGGGTGCGGCTCATCACCCGGCCGGCGCCGTGGACCGTGCTGTTGAGCGCCAGGTCCGACTCCTCGGAGCCGACGCCCTCGATGATCACGCTCGCATCGCCCATCGAGCCGCCGACAAAGCCGCGCTGGCCCGGGAAGGCCGGCGTGGCCCCCTTGCGCACCACCACGACCTCCTCGCCGTTGTGCTGCTCGCGCCAGGCGTAGTTGTGGTGGTTGTGGACCTCGTCGGTCGCCTGCGCGCCCAGGATCTCCAGCACCTGGCCGACCACGAAATCGCGGCCGGCGTAGGCGTACCGGCCGGCCAGCTCCATCGCCTGCCAGTAGGATTGGCCGAGATCAGTGTTGAGCGACAGCACCGTCGCCGGCTGGTCCATCGATTCGCCAGGCGCGCGATCGGCGAATCCGCGCCCTTGGGCCAGATTCATAAAGCCGGTGCAGGTTTTGTGGCCGAGGCCGCGGCTGCCGAAGTGGACGCCGACCCAGACCCAGCCCTCCTCGTCCTCCATCAGATTGACGTAGTGGTTGCCCGAGCCGACCGTGCCCAGCTGCTCGCGGGCCAGCGGCTTGAGCTTGCCCAAATCGGGCAGGTCGCGCCAGGCCGGATCGTCGAACAGCGGGTGGTCCTTGGCCTTGCCGCTGGTCTGGCCGACGCCGAAGACCACGGTGCGGGCGATCTCGTCCATCACCGCCTTGATGTTGGGCCGCAGATCGGCGCCGCGGACGGTGGTGCGGGCGGCCTTGTTGCCGCAGCTTATGTCAAATCCAACCCCATTGGGCGAAATCGCCTCGCGGTAGGCGACGACCCCGCCGATCGGCAGGCTGTAGCCCTTGTGGCCGTCGGCCATGAGCGCCGCGCTGGCGACCCGGTCATCGCCGGCGCAGCGCTGGATCTGGGCGATCGTCGCGTCGTCGTGCTGGCCCCAGACCGGGATGCCGTTGACAATCGTGTACACAAAACCCTCCTCATGATCCGGGGCGGCGATTGCGGGTGCCGTCGGCCCGCCCCGGGCGCCGCCAGCGCATGACACCATACCTGAAAGCGCCGGCCGCCGCCAGTTGCTTGAGACCGATCCTCGGCCCGCTGGCGCGGAAGATGCTTTGCAGCCCATCGACACATCC
>DASWWB010000945.1:0-3951 GCA_036406115.1 Herpetosiphonaceae bacterium | reverse complement strand
TTCGAGGAGGGACGGGCGATGATCTTGATGCATAGGGGCAGGCGCGGGCCGGAACCGCTGCGCGAACACTTCTTGCGGCGGCTTGAGGAGGACAATGAGTTTCTCCACGCTGTCGCGCATTCCATGCTGGCGCTGATCGATTATCTCGAAGCCCACGATCTCATGTTCGGCGATTCGATCCTCGTGACAAAAGACCAGCCGGCATTCATCGATAGCCGAAGCGGCCGGATGGTCTCGGTCGGCCCTGCCGGCGGGCAGTGCTATGAGCTGAGCTACGTGCTGCTGCCCGGCGAAAGCCCCTGGCCTGATCAGTATATCAAGGCCTTCGGGATGGCCGAAGATGTTGAGCAATGCGCCGCCATGCTCAAGGCAAGCATGGCGTTTTTCGCCGAGCATCCCGCGCTGCCCAGAAAACCATAGATTCAGCATGTCCTGACCGAGCCGTCGCATATTCAAGCAGCGCTGGCGCTGCGCAAAGGAGCCGTTTATGACCGAACAGACCATCGCCGGATTCGACCTCGACGCCTATTGCGAGCGCATCGGCTACGCGGGGGAGCGGGCGGCGACGCCGGCGGCGTTGGCCGGGATCGTCGCCCGCCAGGCTGCAGCCATCCCGTTTGAAAATCTCAATCCGCTGCTGGGGCTGCCGGTCGCGCTCGATCTGGCGGCGGTGGCGGAGAAATTGGTCGCGCAGGGGCGGGGCGGCTACTGCTTCGAGCACAACCGCCTGCTGTGGGCGGCGCTGGAGGCGCTGGGCTTCGCGGTGAGCGGCTTGGCGGCGCGGGTGGTGTGGAATGCGCCGGAGGGCGCCGTCACGCCGCGCGGCCATATGCTGCTGCGGGTCGATCTGGGCGGCCAAACCCTCATCGCCGACACCGGCTTCGGCGGCCTCACGCTGACCGCGCCGCTGGCGCTGGAGCCGGGCATCGAGCAACCAACGCCGCACGAGCCGTTCCGCCTGGAGGCCGCCGAGGCGGGCTACGTCCTCCAGGCGCAGGTCGGCGGCGCGTGGAAGCCGCTCTACGCCTTCGATCTGCAACGCCAGCATCCGGTCGACTACATCGCCGCCAACTGGTACCTCTCAACCCATCCCCAATCGCATTTCGTCACCGGGCTGATGGCCGCCAGGCCGGACGACGGCCGCCGCCACGCCTTGCGCAACAATCAGCTAACGACGCATTATGTCAATGGAGATCAAGCGCGAAGCGTGCTGGGCAGCGCGGGGGAGCTGCGCCAGGCCTTGGAGGACGTGTTTCTGATCCGCCTGCCGGACGCTCCCGGCCTCGGGCAGGCGCTGGAGCGCATCGCCGCCGGGGACCCGCTTGCGGGTGCCGCCTAGCGCCGGCGCCTCCCGCGGTACGACTGTTGCATAGCTGTGCCGCAGCAACACAAGAGGAGGCGATCCCATGGGTATGATGATTCTGCTGATGATGGGGCTGTTTTTCCTGCTGATAGTCGGAATCCTCGTCTTCGTCATCGGCAAGGGGCTGTCGCAGTGGTCATACAACAACAGCCAGCCAGTGCTATCGGCGCCGGCCCGGGTGCTGACCAAGCGGACGCGGACCGGCGGCGGCGAGCATGTCTCGACGAGCTACTATGTCACCTTCGAGCTGCCCAACGGCGAGCGGCGCGAGCTGCCGGTCCCCGGCTCGGAGTTCGGCATGCTGGTCGAACAGGATATGGGCACCCTGACCTTCCAAGGCACGCGCTACAAAGGCTTCCAGCGCGGCCCGGCCCCCTACGCCATCCCGCAGCGCTAAGCCAATCGCCCCCGAGCCAATGGTGCGCTCGGGGGCGATTGGCTTCTGCCTTCCCGCTAGGCCAATCCAGGGCTTGACAACAATCCGACCAGGCTGTATAGTCTTCATAGAACGTTGTTCGATAAAAGAACGGTGATTGAAATGACAAGCAAAGACCGGCGGGAGCGGATCAAGCAGGCAACGAGGCTGGGGATTCTGGCGGCGGCGCGGCGAATTGCGCGGGACGAGGGCTGGCCGGCGGTCACGATCCGCAAAGTGGCGGAGGCGGTCGAATACAGCCCGTCGATCGTGTATGAGTACTTCGAGAGCAAGGACGCGATTTTGGCGGCGTTGCTGGAGGACGGTTTCGCCCAGCTCACCGAGCAGATGCGCCAGGCCGCCGGCGACGAGGAGGCGCGGCTGCGGCAGATGGGCCAGATCTACTGGCGCTTCGCCTGCGAGCAGCCGGAGCTGTATCAGGTGATGCACGGCCTCGCCGGCGGCCTGATCGATCCGGCCCAGCGCAACCAGGCGGCGGTGCCGGCTGCCATGCTCGTGGCGGAAGCGCTGGCGGATTGGGGGCACGCGACCGGCGCCAATCTGCCCGAGCCCATGCGGGCGGCGGAGATCGTCTGGAGCCTGCTGCACGGCATGGCTAGTTTGGCGCTGTCAGGCAGCCTGCCCAGCGCGGTCGCCGACGGCCCGGCGTTGGTCGATCTGGCGAGCCAAACCATGCTGGACGGCTGGCGCCGGCGCTGATGGTTCGCGCCGGACTACGGGGCCGGCGCTTTTTATCTCATTACAGAACATTGTTCGGTTTTCTATCGTCAATCAAAGGAGAATCTCATGAATGCTGAGCTGCACGTAGTGTTCGGGACGGGGCCGGCGGGGAGCGCGCTGGCGGAGCGGCTGCTGGCGGCGGGCAAGCGGGTGCGGGCGGTCAATCGCTCCGGCAAAGCGGCGCTGCCGGCGGGGGCCGAGGTGGTGGCGGGCGATCTGCTGGACAGCGGGCAGGTGCGGCAGCTGTGCGCCGGCGCGGCGGCGGTGTACCACTGCGCCAACGTCCACTACGCCGAGCAGACGCGGGTCATGCCGGCGTTCCAGGCGGCGGTGATCGACGGCGCGGCGCGGGCCGGCGCCAAGCTGATCGTGCTTGACACGCTGTATGTCTACGGACGGACGGGCGGCCTGCCGATGAACGAGGCCATGCCCTTCGCCGCCCACACCCGCAAGGGCATGATGCGCGCCAAGCTAGCCGAAACCTATCTCCAAGCCCACGCGGCGGGCACGGTGCGGGTGGCGCTGGGGCGGGCGGCGGATTTCTTCGGGCCGGGCGTGCGCAACTCATCGCTGGGCGACCGGGTGTTTCCGCAGGCGCTGGCCGGCGCGCGGCTCCAGCTGCTTGGCGACATCGATCTGCCCCACAGCTACGGCTACATCGGCGACGTGGCGCGCGGCCTGGCGACGCTCGGCGAGCGCGAGGAGGCGCTGGGCGCGGGCTGGCTGCTGCCCGTCGCCCCGCCGGTGACCCAGCGGGCGATGGCGGGCTTGATCGCCAAGCAGCTCGGCAGGCCGCTGCGGACAATGGCGACGCCCAAGCTCGCCATCCGGGCGTTCGGTCTTTTCGACTCGTTCATGCGCGAGTTCGTCGAAATGTTCTACCAATACACCGAGTCGCAAATCGTCGACTCGCGGCTGTTCGAGCACACCTTCGGCTGGGCGGCCACGCCGCTGGCGGAGGCCCTGGCCGCCACCATCGATTGGTACCGCGGCAACGAGCCAGCCGCAGCCGCCGCGCCCGGGAGCCGGCTGGGCGCCGCCTGATCGGACCGACGAGGGCGTGGCACGCCGCAGCATTCCGCGCATGGGGGATAGGGAGAGCTATCCCCCGATAGGACGGTTGGGCGATTGTCTTGCGCTGGCCCGTGCGCTACGCTCCGGGGTAGTACGCCAATCATCGCACCATGCAACCTCACACTGGCGTCGCTCCTCGAGACTCTCCAACTCCCCCTCAAGGGTGGTGCGGTCATCGAAAGTGTCGCGCATGTTTGCCTACGGTGCACACCTCGTCATTTCCCAGAGAGGAGTTGTGCCTATGTTTCCTCGCGGCACCACCATTGTCGGACGCTATCGCATCGATGCCCCCGAAGGCCAGGGCGGGATGGGCACCGTCTACCGCGCCGTCGATTTGCGCCTGGGCGGCAAACGCTGG
>DASWWB010000944.1:0-1556 GCA_036406115.1 Herpetosiphonaceae bacterium | reverse complement strand
GCCCGGCGCCGGGCGGCTTCGGCCATGCGCCGGCGGCCAGCCGGATTAGCGAGCAGCGCGATCAGGGCCTGGGCCAGCGCCAGCGCGTCGCCGGGCGGCACCAGCGCGCCGGTGGCGCCGTGGCGGATCAGCTCATGGCTGACGGTCGTCGCGATCACCGGCACCTCCCGCGCCATCGCCTCGATCAGCGCCGTCGGCATGCCCTCCCACAGGCCGGCGGACACCACCACGTCGATGTGCGGCAGCAGCGCCGGCACGTCGAGCCTGCTGCCGAGCAGCCGGACCGAGCCGCCCAGCCCGAGCGCGGCGATCTGGCGCTCCAGCTCCGGCCGCAGCTCGCCCTCGCCGATGATCGCGAAGGCGGCGCCCGGAAACACGCGGCGGACGGCGGCGGCGGCCGCGATCAGATAGCGGTAGCCCTTGCGCTCGTCAAGCCTGCCGATCGCGGCGACGAGCGGCCGGCCGGCCGGCAAGCCGGCAGGCGGCGGGCCGGGCGGCGGCGGATCGAACCAGGCGGCCTCGATCCCGTTGTGGATCACCGTCGACGTTTTGCCGAGCAGGCGGGCCGCCGGCCGCCGGTCGAGGGCCTGGCGCGTGTCGCCGGAGATCGCGATCTCGGCGGCGAAGCGGCGCGGCAGCCACCAGAGATTGAGCAGCGCGCCCAGCCAGGGCCGGCGCTGCCACTGCTCGGGGGCGTGCATGGTCCGCACCAGCAGCGGCGGCCGGCGCAGCGCGAAGCTCGCCAGCAGCCCGAGCAGATCGCCACGCTCGAAATGGCTGTTGACCAGCAGCGGCCGCTCGGCCCGCAGCAGCCGCACATAGCGCAGGGCCGCCAGGCTGACAGCGCGCAGCGCGCCGCCGGTCGGCGCCACCAGCAGCCGGACCGCGATCCCCTCGCCGCGCAGCAGCTCGACCCAGCGCCGCTCGCTGGGAGAATCAAAGCGCCAGAAGCCGCAGACCAGCACCTCGAAGCCGCGCCCCGCGAGCTGGCGGGCCAGCTGGATGCCGTACTGCTCGGCGCCGCCAAGCTCGCCGCCGATCGCCGCGCCGGTCACGAACTGCATGATTTTCGGCCGCGGCGCCGGGGGAAGATCAGCCTCCAGCGCCGCCAGCGCCAGAACCCGCCGCGACAGGCCGATCGCATCGCGCAGCGCGGCCCGCCCGGACCAGGCCCGCTCGATCAGCGCCCACAGCGCCGGCCCGCCCGCCGCGCCGATGTCAAGGCACCAAGCCTCCAGCCCCAGCAGCTCCATCACGCCCCGGCCCTTGGGCAGGTAGCTGATCAGCGCGGTCGGAACGCCGGCGCCCAGCGCGAAAATCGCCGCATGGAGCCGGGTGGCGACAAGCAGATCGAGCTGGCGGTAGACAGACTTGAGCTGGCCGGCGTCAAGCTCGGCGTCGAGGATAAGCGCGTCGGCGGGAGACAAACCCGAAGCGGCCAGCACCCGCCGCGCCGCGATCCGGTCATCCTGGGGCGCGGCGGGGCCGCAGCACTGGCTGACGAGGACGACCTGGGCGCCAAGCTCGGCCACGCAGCGGCGCAGCGCGGCGGCGAG
>DASWWB010000943.1:0-9359 GCA_036406115.1 Herpetosiphonaceae bacterium | reverse complement strand
CGCCCCGCCCGTCGCCGCGCCCCTGCTCCGGCTGCGGCTGCTGGGCCGGATCGAGGCCTGCTGGCTGGGCCGCCCCGTGCTGCTGCCCCGCCACGGCGCCGAGCTGCTGGCCCTGCTGGCGCTGGCCGGCCCGGCCGGCATTTCCGGCGATGATCTGCGCGACCGGCTCTACGGCGATCCCGCCGCCAGCCCCCACGGCTTGCGCAAGCTGCTGGAGCGCGTCCGCAAGCTGATGCCCGGCGTGGTCGCGCTCGACGGCGCCGCCTACCGGCTCGCCCTCCCCGCCGGCCAGCTTCAGGCCGATCTGCTCACGGTCCGCGAGACGCCCCTCGCCTGCCAGTCGCTGGAGGAGCTGGAGCTGGCCGCCAGCCTCGCCGGCCAGCCGCTGCTCCCCGGCAGCGAGGAGCCCTGGGTCCTCGGCGAGCGCGAAACGCTCCGGCGCCGCGCGGTCGAGCTGTGGCTGGCGCTCGCCGATCTGGCCCGCGAGCGCCATGCGTTCGAGCTGGCGGTCCGCGCCTACCAGGAGGCCCGCGCCCTCTCGCCGCTCCACGAGCGGGCCGTCGCCTCCTCGCTCCGCCTCAATCTGGATCTCGGCCGCCACGCCGAGGCTGTCAGCGTCTTTTTGGAGTACCGCAGCCTGCTCGATGATATGCTCGGCCTCAACCCGTCCCCAGTGGTCGAATTGCTCTACAAGCAGGCGCTTGGCGCATAAATGGTGAGAATTCTCATCTTTCCTCTGAGAATAGCGCAAGCTATACTCGATTTAGGAGATGAGATTGCCATTGCTTGCTCAAGCGGTGGGTTTATTGCACAAGGAGCGCGACGATGACACTTTCGACCATGGGGCGCGGCGGCTGGTTCTCCCCTGCGCGCCTGCCCGCCCGGCGCGCGCTGACGGCCTGCGCCGCCGCTGTCTGGCTGGCGGCCTGCGCCCCCCTCGCCTTGCCCTGGCTGTTCGGCGGGACCGAGCTTGCCGCCGGCGCGCCTGCCGGCTGGCAGGCCCCGGCCCTGGCGCTCCACTCCGACGCGGCGGGCTGCCGCCCGGCATCGGCTAGAATGACGCTGAGCCAAACAGCCACAAAAGGAGGTCCCGTGTCGAAAATCCTGCAAGATCTGGAGCGGCTGAGCGAGGGTTTGCTGTTCCCCAACGAATCCGACTACCCGCTTGAGCCGTTCGCCTGGCGCAGCCGCAAGCCGTTCTCCGCCGAGGCGCTCGTCGGCGAGTGCGATTATCCCGAGGGCACGGCGGTCGAGACGGTCGAGGTCGATTATTTCTTCCGCAATGTCATCCAGGACCAGGAGTGGCACACGCCCGAGGAGAGCGAGAAGGTCCGCCGCTTCCGCGAGCTCCTGGCCTACCTCAAGGCCGAGCTGACCGAGATCCAGGTCTACCGCGTCGGCGCGATTAGCATCGACGCCTACATCCTGGGCAAAACCGCCGACGGCCACGTTGTCGGCCTCAAGACCACCCTGGTCGAGACCTAAAACGCCGCCCGGCCCGGGCCAGACGGTCCGGGCCGGGCGCGCTGGCTTGGCGGCGCCAGTGGCTGTCGATCTTGCTCTCGATCGTCGTCTGGATGCTGGCCGAGGCGTTGGCGAGGACATTGTAGCCAGTCCAGGCCTCAAGCTGATCGACGCTGATGACATACAGCTCCTTCGGCTGGCTCCGCGCGGCGCCGGTCCGGCTAGGCCAATGCCTGGCGCATGCGCTCCAGCCCCTCCAGCAGGACCGCTCGCGGGCAGCCCATGTTGATGCGGACGAACCCGTCGCCCCCGGCGCCGAACATCGCGCCATCGCTCAAACCGACTTTGGCGCGGTTCAGGAAAAAGGCTTGCGGATTGACGTCGATGCCGGCGGCGCGGCAATCGACCCACGCCAGGTAGCTCGCCTCCGGCACCGTCGTGCGCAGCTGCGGCAGCCGGTCGGCCAGATAGGCGACCGCAGCGTCCCGATTCGCGGTGAGGTAGGCGCGCAGGTCGCGCGCCCACGGATCGCCCTCCGCGTAGGCCGCCAAGGCGGCGGTCATGCCCATCACGTTGGGCAGCGGGAGCGGCCCTTCGCCAAAGCGCGGGAGGCGATTCCGCAGCGCCTCATTGGTGACGACGCCGAAGCTCAGCCCGAGCCCTGGCAGGTTGAAGGTTTTGCTCGGAGCCATCAGGGTCACCGTGCGGGCGGCGATCTCCGGCGCCAGCGAGGCGATGGGGATGTGGGTGGCATCGCCAAGCGTCAGGTCGCTCCAGATTTCGTCAGCGATAATCAGGATGTCGTGTTTTTCGCAAATGGCGGCGATCTGGAGCAGTTCGTCGCGCGTGAAGACCCGCCCGGTGGGATTGTGGGGATTGCAGAGGATCAAGGCGCCGGCGCGCGCGATCGCCGCCGCCTTCAGCGCGTCAAAGTCGATGTCATACCAGAGCGTGGCGCCGCGCTGGCTTGGGACGAGCGGCGCTGCGTTCGCGGGCCGGCCGCAGTTCGCAGGGGCATGCAGCAGCGGCGGATAGACCGGCGGCTGAACGATCAGCCCTTCGCCGGCCACGCTCAGCGCGCCGGCCGCTAGCGCGAACCCGGTCACGACGCTGGGGAAATACACAATCTGCTCCGGTGTGACCGCCCACGCGAACCGTGCCGCGAGGTGGGCGCAGATCGCCTCGGTCAGCGCGGCCGGCGGCAGCCCGTAGCCATAGACGCCATGCTCGACGCGCTGGCGCAGCGCCTCGCGGATCGGCGGCGCGGAGCGGAAATCCATGTCGGCGACCCACATGGGCAGGACATCGTCCGGGTAATGGATCCACTTCTCGCTCCCGCTGGCCCGCCGCTCGATGATCTCGTCGAAGTTGGTGCTCATTGACGCCTCCGTTTCATCACTGCCTCCCCGCGTTCAATCCCGGGGCTGAAACTCCGCCGCGCCGGCGGTGCTATAGTGCCTGCGACCCGCCCCGCTCGCAAAGGAGCTACGAATGGATCTCGCGCTATGAAGATTATCCATGCCACGCCCGACCATCTCCCCGCTGTCGCGCCCTTGTTCGACGCCTACCGCCAATTCTATCGCCAGCCCCCGGACCTGCCGGCGGCGCTGGAGTTCCTGGGCCAGCGGCTCGCCAACCGCGAGTCGGTGATTTTCCTGGCCCTGGACGGCGACGAACCGCTCGGCTTCGTCCAGCTGTATCCCTCGTTCTCGTCGGTTTCCCTGCGCCGGCTCTGGATCCTCAACGATCTGTTCGTGGCGCCTGCCGCCCGCGGGCGCGGCGCCGCCACGGCCCTGATCACCCAGGCCTGCGACTTCGCCCGGGCTGACGGCGCCAAGGGCCTGGTGCTGGAAACCGCCGCCGACAATCCCGCCCAGCAGCTCTACGAGCGGCTCGGCTGGCAACGCGACACGGACTTCTATCATTATTCATTGAATCTCTGAAACGGAGTCCCATGAACACCCCTCCCTCCTGGCAAACCACGACCTCGCTGCTGGTGCCGCACCCATCCCTGCCCGCCATTCTGCTGCTCGCCGCTGACGACGGCTGGGCGCTGCCCTCGTTTTATGCCGCCGAGCTGCGCTGGGCGCCCGAGGTCGAGTGGCTCGGCCCGCTCTGGCGCGAGCGGTTCGGCTTCCCGCCGATCGTGCTGGGCTGCGCCTGGGCCGATCTCGACCGCGAGCAAAAGATTGTCGATGCGATCCTCTCGCTGGAGGCGCCGCCGGCGGATTGGCCGCTGCCCCCGGGCGGGCGCTGGGTCGATCGCGCCCAGCTGGCCGATCTGACGCTGGCGCGGCCCGCTCACCTGGCCGCGCTCGGCGACCATCTCGCCGAGGCCGAGAGCGGCGTGATCCCCGAGAAGCGCCCGCCTTGGGCGCGCCCCGGCTGGCACGATCGCGCCGCCGCCTGGATCCGGCGCGAGCTGGAGACGCGCGGCGCCGCGCCGACCGGCCCCAGCCAGCAGCTCAAAACCTGGGGCATCTCGGCGATTTTGCGCACGCCCACCGAGGCCGGCGATTACTATTTCAAAGTTGCCTCGCAGCTGCCGCTTTTCGCTGATGAGCCGCGCGTCACCGCTGTGCTGGCCGCCCGCTTTCCAGCCCACGCCCCCGCGCCGGTGGCGATCGAGCGGCGGGAGCAATGGATGCTGCTGGCCGATTTCGGCCCGGCCCTGGAGGATGAGGCTGACGGGGCGGTGTGGCGGGAGACGCTGCTGGCCTACGGACGCATGCAGCGCGCCGCCGAGCCGCTGGTCGACGAGCTGCTGGCCGCTGGCTGCCTCGACCGCCGCCTGCCTGTCCTGGCGGATCAGATCACGGCGCTGCTGCGGAATGATCTGGCCCTGGCGCTGCTCGCCGACGATGAGCGGGCGCGGATCCAAGCGCTGCTGCCCGAGTTCCTGGCAGTGATCGGGCGGCTGGCCGAGCGCGCCATACCCGAGACGCTGGTCCACGGCGACTGCCACAGCGGCAATGTCGCCTGGCGCGGCGGCCAGCCGCTGATCTTCGACTGGACCGACGCCTGCGTCGCGCATCCGTTCATGGACGCGATGTGCCTGCTGCGCGGCCTGCCCGAGTCGTTCGGCGCCGAGGAGCGCGAGGGACTGCGCGATGCCTATCTGGCGCTTTGGGGCGACGCCGCCGCGCCTGAGCGGCTCCGCGAGGCTTGGGCGCTGTGCATGGCGGCCGAGCATCTGCACCAGGCGGTCAGCTACTATCATATTGTCGAGGCGATGGAGCCCCGCGCGCGCTTCGAGTTCGATCGGGCGGTTCCCGGCCACCTGCGGCGCGCGCTCGAAGCCTACGAGGCGCTGCCCGCCAGCTAGCCCTCGGCTGCCGGATCGGCTGGCCGGTAGTCGCCGATCCGGTACTCGACCTCGGCGCGGGTGGCGACGGTTTTGCGGTGCTGGATGCTCAGGCCGAGATCGGCGCTGGTGACGGGCGCCGGCCTGGCCAGGAACAGGCTCTGGCTTTTGGCCCGCGACGCGGTGGGGAATTGGTATTGGTAGCCGCGCTGCGCCTGGTGGTCGTTGGCCTCGTAGCTCGTCGACACTTTGCGCACGCCGAGCAGTGAGACGCCCAGCGCCGCCGCCATGACCCGGGCTCGCTCGTTGGCCTGCCGCAGGCAGAGATCCAGCCAGCGGTGCTGGGCGGCCTCGTCGTCCGGGTAGCGCCACTGGATCGCGCTCAGCGACGCCTGTTTCAGGGCGGTGACGGCGCCGATGAGATCGGCGAGCTGCTCCAGCCGCTCGCAGCGAATCTTCAGGTTGTATTGGGCCGAGGAGGTGCCGAGCAGGCCATTGTGAACGTCGGCGTGGACCTCGCGCAGCTCGACGGCCTCCTCGCCCACGCCCAGCGCCTCCAGCGCCTGGACGAGCTGGCGCACTTCGCGGGCTTTGCGCAGCGCGCTGTCGCTGCTGATCAGCGACGAGCCGCGAATAGTGACAAGCAAGTCCGCCTCGTTGGCCGCGATTTCCTCGGTGTGCATGGCGTTGACCGTGATGATGTCCGGATCTGACATGGCAGGCTCCCATCATGTAGGCGGCCGTCCCGCGCGCCGGCCGCGCCGCTCAATCCAATCAGCCTGATTGTACTGTAGAGGAGGGTTTTTGTGACGACGATTGTGACCTTCGGCGATTCGATTCTCGATTGCGGCCGCTACAATGACCGCGGCGTCCATCCGGGCCAGCTGCTGGTCCGCAACGATGACAGTCTGTTTCCCGCATGGACCGGCCGCGACGCCAGTGGTTTCGGCCCGGCGGCGCTGGAGCATCGCGCGGTCGATGGCGCCAGGGTCGATGATCTGCCCGGCCAGGCGCAGGGCTTGGCCGTTTCCGGGCCGGCGATCGCGCTGCTGACGATCGGCGGCAATGATCTGATCACCGGGCTGCTGGGCGACGACGGCTCGCGGCTGCCGGTGTTCCGCCGCAAGCTCGAAGCGTTTTTGGAGGCGCTGCCGATCCGCCCGGTGCTGATCGGCACGGTCTACGACCCGACGTTCGGCGACGATGAGGTCTACAATGTGGGGGCGCCGCCGGCGCTGGCCCGCGCCAACCATCGGCGGATGAACGAGGCGCTGGCCGAGATCGCCGCGCGCTACGGCGCGCTGGCCGACATTCACGCCCATTTCCTGGGCGGCGATCCGTCCTGGTTCACGGCGGTGATCGAGCCCAGCCTGCGCGGCGCCTGCGAGGTGCGGGCCTGCTTCTGGCCGCTGGTCGAGCAGGCGATCCGCGATCTGCGGGGTGCCGCGCGGGACTGAGCGCCCGCCCGCCCCGGCGCCGGGCGGTTTCTTGACAACCATCCTTGACCGCACCTATACTTAGATACCCGTTGGGGCACACCCAACGGGTTTGCATGTCACTGAAAGGACATTCCCCGCATGGAGCAGCGAGTCAAGGCCTTGCGCAGCACGTTCGACGAGGCTGGCATCGACGGCATGCTGATCTCTGACCCCGCCAACCGCCGCTATCTTTCAGGTTTCACCGGCTCCGCCGGCGTCTTGCTGATCGACGCCGAGCGCGCGATCCTCGTCACCGACGGCCGCTACACCTCGCAAGCGGAAGAACAGTCCCCAGGCTTCGAGATTGTCACCCGCGGGCTGACGGAGACGCTGCCCGCCGCCGCCGCCAGCCGCCTCGGCGCGATCCGCCGCGTGGGCTTCGAGGCCGGCGCGATGACCTTCGCCGAGCACGGCGACTACCGCCAGCTCTGCGGCGAGGTCGAGCTGGTGCCGGTCTCCGGCCTGGCCGAGCGCGGCCGCTCGGTCAAGGACGCCGGCGAGCTGGCAGCCCTGCGCCGCGCCATCCAGATCACCGATGAGGCGCTGGCCCGGGTCCGCCCGCTGCTGCGCCCCGAGATGACGGAGCGCGATGCTGCCTGGGAGCTGCACAAGGCCATCCACGAGCTGGGCGGCGCGGGCTTGTCCTTTGAGACGATTGTCGCCGCCGGCCCCAACAGCGCCCGGCCCCACGCCCGGCCCGGCGCTGCGCCGCTGGGCCTCGGCCGCCCGATCGTGATCGATTTCGGCGCGCTGTTCGACGGCTATCACGCCGATATGACCCGCACGCTGATCCTCGGCGAGGCCGATGATCAGTTCTGGCGGATCTACAACACGGTCCGCGAGGCGCTGGAGACGGCGCGCCGCGGCATCAAGCCAGGCACGTCCGGCCAGGACGCCGACGCGCTGGCCCGCGATGTGATCGCCGCCGCCGGCTTCGGCGAGGCGTTCGGCCACGGCCTCGGCCACGGCGTCGGCCTGGTCATCCACGAAGGCCCGTCCCTCCGCATGAACGCTCAGCAGCCGCTGGAGATCAACCAGGTGTTCAGCATCGAGCCCGGCATTTACCTGCCGGAATGGGGCGGCGTGCGGCTGGAGGATCTGGCGCTGCTCCAGGTCGATGGCGTCGAAACTCTTACCCAATCGCCGCTGGACGATCCAGTGGTGCGTTTGCCCTAAGCGCTCTGCGCTCACACGAGGAGTTTAATCAGGTTATGGTTTCAACAGGTGATGTTCGCAAGGGTTTGACCCTGATCATTGATGGCGAGCTGTTCAAGGTGCTGGAGGCCAATCACGTCAAGCAGGGCCGCGGCACGGCGTTCCTCCGCCTGACGATGCGCAATGTCCGCACCGGCTCCAACACGGTCAAGACCTTCATGGCCGGCGAGCGCTTCGAGACCGCCCGCCTCGAGACGGTGACGGTCCAGTATCTCTATGGCGACGACGATGAGATCCATGTGATGAACACCGAGACCTACGACCAGTTCGGGGTCAGCGTGAACAAGCTGGAAGATGCGCTCAAGTATGTCAAAGAGAACGATACCTTCGATCTGCTGACCTACGAGGGCGAAGTGCTCGATGTGTCGCTGCCGACCTCGGTCGAGCTCGTGATTACTGAGACCGAGCCCGGCTACAAGGGCGACACGGCCTCCGGCGGCGGCAAGCCGGCCACCACCGAGACCGGCCTGGTCGTCCAGGTGCCGTTCTTCCTCAGCGTCGGCGAGCGGATCAAGGTCGACACGCGCACGGGCGAGTACATTACCCGCGTTGGCTAATCTGATCGGAACCGCGACGGCGCAGCTGAGCGACAGCTCTCTGCGCCGTTTTTGCATGTTTGACGCATTGTGTTATTGCCTTCTGCGGAGGAACCCATGAGCGACGAACAGCTGGACACGCTGTTGACCGACGATGTCCGCGAGCTGCTGCGCCTGATCTGCCAAACCGATATCACGGAGCTGAAGCTGGAGCGCGGCGAGGCGAAAATCCATGTGAAGCGATCGCTGGTCGCCGCCCAGGCGCCGGCAGCCGCCCTCGTCCCCGCCGCCGGCTACGCGCTGAGCGCCGCCCCCGGGAACCCTCTGGGCGCCGCTCCCGGCGACGCCGCGCCCCAGGGCCACGCCGTCACCTCGCCGATGGTCGGCACGTTCTACTCCGCCCCCTCGCCCAAGGACCCGCCCTACGTCAAAATCGGCGACGAGGTCCAGCCGGGCGATGTGATCGGCATCGTCGAGGCGATGAAAATGATGAATGAGATCGAGTGCGAGATTCACGGCCGCGTCGCCGCCATCCAGGTCGAAAACGGCCATGCGGTGGAGTACGGCCAGCTGCTGATGACGATCACGCCGCTGGAGTGAGCCCATGCAGGTCTTGTCGATCAATGAGCTGACCGGCTACCTGGGCGCCGTGCTTGACAGCGATCCGGTCCTGAGCGATGTTTGGGTCGAGGGCGAGGTCTCAAACTGCAAGCGCCACACCTCCGGCCACTGGTACCTGACGCTCAAGGAAGGCGATGTGTACATCGACGCCACCTGCTGGCGCTCGAACGCCGCCCGCCTCACGACGCTGCCGCGCGATGGCATGGCAATTGTCGCTCACGGCCGGGTCGGGCTGTATCGCGGCCGGGTCCAGCTCTACATTGACTTTATCCGGCCGTCCGGCGAAGGTTTGCTCCAGATGCAGCTGGAGCGACTCAAGGCCCAGCTCCAGCAGGAAGGCTTGTTCGAGCGCAAACGGCCGCTGCCCGCCCATCCCCGGCGGATCGGGATTGTCACGTCGCCGACCGGCGCCGCGCTCCGCGATATGCGCAATGTGCTCAGCAGGCGCTATCCGCTCGCCGAGATCATCCTCGCCCCCGCCCAAGTCCAGGGCGACGGCGCCGCCGACACGATTGTCGAGGCGCTCTATAGTCTCTACGATCTGGAGCTTGATGTGATTATCGTGGCCCGCGGCGGCGGTTCGATCGAGGATCTTTGGTCGTTCAACGAGGAGATTGTGGCCCGGGCGGTCTTCGCCTCGCCGGTGCCGCTTGTGACTGGCGTTGGCCACGAAACCGATACGACGCTGGTTGACTATGTCTCCGATCTCCGCGCTCCCACTCCCTCCGCCGCCGCCGAGCT
>DASWWB010000942.1:0-5912 GCA_036406115.1 Herpetosiphonaceae bacterium | reverse complement strand
CCCGGGCGGCGGCTCGGCGGCGGCGCTGGCCGGGGCCCTGGCCGCCGCGCTGGGCCAGATGGTCGCCAACCTGACTGTGGGCCGCAAGAAATACGCCAAGGTCGAGGGCGACATCCGGGCGGCGCTGGAGCGGCTGGAGCGGGCCGCCGGCCGGCTCGGCAGCCTGGCCGTCGACGACAGCGCCGCCTTCGACGAGCTGATGAAGGCCCACAAAGCCGGCGGCGACGACGAGACCGCCAAGCAGGCCGGCGTCCAGCGCGCCACCGTCCATGCCGCCGCAGTTCCGCTTGAGGTCGCCGACACGTGCGCCGAGCTGATGGAGGACCTGGCGCTGCTGGCGGCTCAGGGCAATCCCAACGCCCGCACCGACGCCCAGGTCGGCGCTTACCTGGCCCACGCCGCAGTGATGGGCGCCTGCCTCAACATCGCGGTCAATGTCGAGGGCATCGCTGACGAGGCGGAGCGCCAGCGCTTCGGCGACGCCGTGGCCCGCCTCCGCCGCGAGGCCGCCGAGCGGCTGGCCCGCATCGTCGGCGCCTAAATGATCAAATGAGGCGCGGCGAGATGATCGCCGCGCCCAATCCCCAATCCCCGATCCCCAACATCCTCAGGCCGGCACCGCGTCCTTGGCGCCGCGCCCCCAGTGGCGGTGCTGGGCGATCGCGGCCCGGAACTCGCGCCAGAAGTCCTCCGGGTCGCCGCCGCGCTGGGTGACAACGCCGTTGTCCGCGGCGACGGCGCCCTGGCCCCCCGCCGCCGCGACGTTCACATCGCGCAGGCTGGTGTTGGCGAGGAAATCCACGCCCTCGTCGGCGGCGCCGACCGCCTTGCAGTGCTTGAAAGCCTCGTTGACGAAATGGATCGCCGGACCGGATTTCGCCAGGCTCGCGGCGCTCTGGCTGCCGCCGGGCACAAAGACGGCGTCGTACATCACCGAGGCGGTGGTCAGGAAGCTCTTGTCGGGCTGAAGCTCGCCACCGTCGGCTGCCGTCAGCGGCCCCAGCGCCGGCGCGACAATCTCGGCCTTGGCGCCCTCGGCCTCCAGCGCCGCTTTGAGCCGCCCGATCGCCGCCGCGTCGGCGCCGGCGGCGGCCAGGATCGCCACCTTGCGGGTTTTGATCGAATCCTTGGGGCTGTTCTCCAGGCTCAGCGAGGGCGCGACGCCGGGCGCCGCCGCCCCGCGCTTGGCGCCCGGCTTGGGCGCGGTCGAGCCGTCAAGGTAGCCCAGGTCGCCCGTGAAGCCGGCGACGCCGATCGCCGGCGCGACCCGGCCCGCCAGGTCCCGGTCGATGTTCGCCAGCAGCTCGACCATGCGCTGGCGGATGTGCATGTGCTCGACTTTGCCTAGCTCGAAGTGCAGCGCCTCGACCAGATGGTCTTGCTCGGCCGGCGACTGGCTGTGCCAGAACAGCGTCGCCTGGCTGAAGTGGTCGTCGAAGCTTTCGGAGCGGGCGCGGATCTTGTGGCCGTCGATTTTCTCGGCATAGCTGGCGAAGCCGCGCATGTTCTCCGGCGACTGCATCGGGCAGCCCTGGCCCAGCGAGTTCGGCTCGTAGTTGATCCGGCCCGGGTTGACGGTCTGGCGGCCGTAGCCGTCGCGCTGGTTGTTATGCACCGGGCAGACCGGCCGGTTGATCGGGATCTCGGCGAAATTCGGGCCGCCGAGCCGGATCAGCTGGGTGTCGAGATAGGAGAACAGCCGGCCCTGGAGCAGCGGATCGTTGGTGAAATCGATCCCGGGCACGACATGGCCGGGATGGAACGCCACCTGCTCGGTCTCGGCGAAAAAGTTGTCGGGGTTGCGGTTGAGGGTCATCTTGCCGATCCGGCGCACCGGCACCAGCTCCTCGGGGATCAGCTTGGTCGCGTCGAGCAGGTCGAAATCGAAGGACGCGGCCTGGTCCTCCTCGACAATCTGCACGCCCAGCTCATACTCGGGATAGGCGCCGCTCTCGATCGCATCCCACAGGTCGCGGCGGTTGTAGTCGGGATCCTTGCCCGCCAGCTTCTGCACCTCGTCCCAGACCAGCGAGTGGGCGCCGAGCAGCGGCTTCCAGTGAAACTTGACGAATCGGCTCGCGCCGGCCTCGTTGACGAAACGGAACGTATGGACGCCGAAGCCCTCCATCATGCGATAGGAGCGGGGCAGCGCCCGGTCGGACAGCACCCACATGATCATATGCATCGATTCGGGCATCAGCGAGATGAAATCCCAGAAGTTATCGTGGGCCGCCGAGGCCTGGGGAATCTCGTTGTGCGGCTCCGGCTTGACCGCGTGGACCAGATCGGGGAACTTCATCGCGTCCTGGATGAAAAAGACCGGGATATTGTTGCCGACCAGATCGTAGTTGCCGTCCTCGGTGTAGAACTTGACGGCGAAGCCGCGGGCGTCGCGGACCGTGTCCGCCGAGCCGCGCGAGCCGGCCACCGTGGAGAAGCGGACGAACACCGGCGTCTTGGCGGACGGATCCTGGAGGAACGCGGCCTTGGTGTAGGCGGCCATCGATTCGTAGACCTGGAAATAGCCGTGGGCGGCGGCGCCGCGGGCGTGGACGACGCGCTCGGGAATCCGCTCGTGGTCGAAGTGCGTCATCTTCTCGCGGAAGATGAAATCCTCCAGCAGGCTCGGGCCGCGGGCGCCGGCCTTGAGCGAGTTATGGTTGTCGCTGAGGCGGACGCCCTGATTGGTGGTCAGGTGCTGGGCGTCTTGGGCGGGCGGCTTGTCGGCGTCGAGGGTTTCGGATTTGGCGGTGTGCGGGGTCTGCTCGTCGTTGGGCTTCATCGTCAGCTTCTCTTCGGGCATGGGTCGGCTCCTCCCGGCGCTGCTGGCTGCTGGCCGCGCGGCGTTCCAGCGCCGCGCCGCGGGCGGCCCCGGGCGATCGCCGCCCGCTGCCTGCCCAAGCGCTAGCAATATGCGGGCCGCATGGGGGCCGCCGCCGTTGTGCAAACGGCCAAACATTCGCCGGCGGGCCGGGCCGCCGCTGTGATACAATACCGGGCAGCACATCAGCCAGAGGAGGATTTGGCATGCCACGCTTTATCTGGATCGCGCTCGCCGTCGTCGCCGCGATCCGCCTGATCGACCAGCAGCGCAAGCTCGACGCCGCCCGCTCGCGCGGCGATATGTACCGCGATATTTCATCCCGGCTGGACCGCCAGCTGGCCGAGATTCAAAAGGGCGGCTCCTAGCCGATCAGCCGCTCCTGCCGGAGACGGAGGGCGCCTCAGCCATCAGCACCTCATCAGAGCCCGTTCATTTGCTAGCATGAGCCAATCCCCTATGATCGGCCCAGTAGCGAATTGGAGGGACGCGATGTTCGCAACACTCATCATCGCCTGCGTGGTGCTCTCCGTCCTGGCGCTCCTGCCCTATGACCGGACGGCCGCCGAGGACGACGAGGCCGCCGAGGAGCCGTCACGGCTGCGCCTGAAGCCGACGCGCCAGCGCTAGGGCTTCGTCGCCCGTCGCAATCTCCCCGGCGGCCTGCGCCTCGCGCAGCGCCTCAAGCAGCTCCCCGACCCGCGGCCCGGGCTTCAGCCCAAGCTCCGCCATCAACAGGGTGCCGTCCACCAGCGGCCGGCGCCGCTCCGTCTCCCGCGCATCCCAGTGAAAACCCAGCATCGCGTCGGTCCAGGCCAGGTGCGTCGCCCAGCCGTGGGCCGAGACCGCCGGCCCGCGCGCCGCCAGATGATCGGCCAGCGCGTGCAGCAGCGTGTCGACCGCCGCCTCGCCCAGGTCGCGGAAGAAGCGATAGGCGGCGCGGGCGGTCGTCTCCTGGCTGCCAAGCTGGCCCGGCCGCATGTGGCCGCGCACCACCGCCTGCACGTAGGCCGACTCGGCCCGGCTCAGCCGCAGCCGCTCGCCGGCCGCCGCCGCCAGCCCCGCCCCCACCACATGATGATCGTAGTAGGACAGCGAGCCGTTTTCGTCGTAGGCTTTGGTCGCCGGCTTGGCCGAGTCATGCATCAGCAGCGCCAGTTTCCACAGCGCCTCGCGCTCGTGCTCCTTGCCCAGCGGCGCCGCGAAATGCTCGACGACCCGGCCGCCCCACTGGAGGCTGGCGGCGAGCCCGCGATTGGTCGCCAGGGCGGCGGGCTTGGCGAAAAAGGCCGGCGGATACGAATCGTCGCGCTCCGCCGGGGGCGAGGCGGCCGGGCCGGGCCGGCGGTCGCCGCGCAGCTCGGCCAGGATCCACTCGCCGGCCGCCACGGCCTGGAGCGTGTGGACCCATGCCGAGAAGGCGTGCGCGCCGCGCTCCGGCTCGGCCCGCAGCGGCTCCAGCTCGGGCAGGACCAGGCCGAGGACGCCGGCGGCGTCGAGGTAGCGCAGCCACGGCGCGCTCCAGCGCTGGGCCAGCAGCGCCAGCAGCTCCTGGCGGATGCGCTCGGCGGCAACGCGGGACAGCAGCGGGGCGGATTGGCGAATCGCGGCGTCGAGGGCGGGGTCGAGGTTCCAATCAAGCTTGGCGCCCAGGCGGGCGGCGCGCAGAACGCGCAGCGGATCATCGCTGAGGGCTTCGGGGGCGCAGAGGCGCAGGCGGCGGGCGGCGATATCGGCGGCGCCGCCGAGCGGATCGCAGAGCGGGCCGGCGCGTCCGTCCGCCAGCAGCGGCGCGGCGATCGCGTTGGCGGTGAAATCGCGGGCCAGGAGGTCGGCCTCGAGCGTCGGGCGGCGCAGGCCGGCCAGGTCGATCACATCGCCGGAGCGGAGGGCGATGCGGGCCACGTCGTGCCCCTCGTCCAGCGGCACGTACGAGGCGCCCAGCTGGTCGGCGGCCAGGCGGGCCAGCTCCAGCGCCGGGCCGCCGACGACCAGATCGACATCGTGGATCGGCCGGCCGGCCAGCGCGTCGCGCAGCGTGCCGCCGACCAGCCAGGCCGGCGCGGCGCGCTCGGCGCACAGGGCCGACAGGGCCGCCAGCTCGCGCTGGAAGGGGGCGAGCAGAGACTCCAACCGCGACATTCCCATCCTCCTCACGATGCTATAATGCGCCGACAGCGCAAATTCTTTCTGGCCCAGGCCAGGACCCGATACAGCGAGGATTAGCTATGCAGATTGTCCCCACCAACCTGGAAGAGGTGCTCCTGGTCAAGCCCGAGGTGCGCGGCGACGAGCGGGGTTTCTTCCTAGAGACCTACCACCAGGCCAAGTTCGCGGCCCAGGGCATCGCCGTCGCCTTCGTCCAGGACAACCACTCGCGCTCCAAGTGCGGCGTGCTGCGCGGCCTGCACTACCAGGCCGGCGACGCGCCGATGGCCAAGCTTGTGCGCTGCACGTTCGGCAGCATCCTCGACGTGGCCGTCGACCTGCGGCTCGGCTCGCCGACCTTCGGCCGCTGGGCCGGCGCCACGCTCACCGACGAGAACAAGCACCAGCTGTTCGTGCCGGCCGGCTTCGGCCACGGCTTCCTGGTCCTCTCCGACTACGCCGAGGTCCAGTATAAGTGCTCCAGCCTCTACGCGCCTGAGGCCGAGGGCGCAGTCCTCTGGAACGATCCCGAGATCGGCATCGAGTGGACGCTCGACGAGCCCATCCTCTCGGCCCGCGACCAGCAGGCCATGACCTTGGAGCAGTACCGCGCCAATCCCGCCTTCGTCTATCAGCCCGCCTAGCCGCGAGAAAACACAAACGCGGAGGCCGCCCGAGCTCGGGCGGCCTCCGCGTTTAGCCGACTCAGCGCACGTGCCGGACGAACTCAAACGTGCCGCCCTTCACCTGGTGGCCGCTCATCATGGTCAGGGTGGTGTCGCCGTTGGCGTCGAAGTCCCAGGGGCCGAGCAGGCCGCCGAAGTTCTTGGTGCCCAGGAGATTGGCCAGCACGGCCTCGCGGGTCAGGGCGCCGCAGGATCGGTTCAAGGCGTCGAGGGCCACCGACGCGGCCTCGTAGCCATAGATGGCATAGGCGCCGGGC
>DASWWB010000941.1:0-2287 GCA_036406115.1 Herpetosiphonaceae bacterium | reverse complement strand
TTCGGCCTGGGGGCGCTGATCGAGCTGGGCGCCGGCTACATGATCGCCGTCTCGTGGGACAATCCGCGCAACACCATCGAGCTGATCCCGCCGAACATGGTCGTCTCCGGCCTGGCGATGGTCGCCGTGGCGCTGATCGCCCGCACCGCCCAGCTCGATCGCATGCAGCGGCGCGCCGACGCCGCCGAGCTGGCCAGGGCTCAGGCTGAGATCCGCGCCCTCCAGGCCCAGATCAACCCGCATTTCCTGTTCAACGCCATCAACACCATCCTGTTTTTCGTGCGGACCGACCCCGACACCGCCCGCCAGCTGCTGCTGCGGCTCTCCGAAGTGTTCCAGCGCGTCCTGCGCTCGGGCGACAGCGTCGCGCTGCGCGACGAGCTGGGCTACGCGCAGGCCTATCTGGCCCTTGAGCAGGCCCGGCTGGGCGAGCGGCTGCGGGTCGACTGGCGCGTGGGCGACGAGCGGCTGCTGGACTGCATGGTGCCGGCGCTGATCCTCCAGCCGCTGGTCGAAAACGCCGTCCGGCACGGGCTGGCGCCGCAGGAGGACGGCGGGCTGCTGGAGATCGCGCTGGAGCGGCGCGACGGCGACATCGCGCTGACGGTGCGCGACGACGGCGTGGGCATCGCGCCGGAGCGGCTGCGGCAGCTCTTGGCGCCGGACTACGCCGGGCCGTCGATCGGCCTGGCCAACATCAACCGCCGCCTGGCGCTGCTCTACGGCCCGCCCTACCGGCTTGAGCTCGAATCGGCCGAGGGCGGCGGCACCTGCGCGCGGCTGCGGCTGCCCCAAGGAGCGCCATGATCCGGATCTTGATCGCCGACGACGAGGCGCCGGCCCGCGGCGAGCTAGCCTATCTGCTCGGCCGCCTGCTGCCGGGCGCCGCGCTGCACGAGGCCGCCGGCGGCAGGGCGGCGCTGGAGCTGGCCGACGCTACGCCCTTCGCCGCCGCCTTCCTCGACATCACCATGCCGGGCCTGAACGGGCTGGCTGTGGCGGCGGCGCTGCTGGAGCGGCCCGAGCCGCCGCTGATCGTCTTCGCCACCGCCCACGACCAGTTCGCCATCCGCGCCTTCGAGCTGGCAGCGCTCGACTACATCGTCAAGCCGTTCGATGAGCGGCGGCTGGCGCAGACCGTCGCCCGCATCACGCGCCTGCTCGCCGAGCGCGAGCTGGCGGCCAGCCACCACCAGGCGCTCGCCGCCTATCTCGGCCAGCAAGCCCCGCCGGCGCTGCCCAGGCTCTGGGGCGAGCGGGAGAACGAAAACCAGGTCCTGGTCGATTTTCAGTCGATTCTCTGGATCGAAGCGCTGGAGAAAAAAGTCTATCTGCGGACTGGCGCCGGCGAGCGCCTGCTGGTCCGCGAAACCCTCAGGGAGTTGGAGCCGCGCCTCGCGCCCCACGGCTTCGCCCGCAGCCACAAAGCCTATCTGGTCAACCTCAACCACGTCGCCGAGATCGTCCCCTGGTTTTCGGGCGGCTACCTGCTGCGCATGGCCGACGCCGCCCGCAGCGAGCTGCCGCTCTCCCGCCGCTACGCCGCCGCCCTCAAGCAGCGCGCCGGCCTGCGCGGCTGACGACCGCTTGTCGCGCCGGGACGACCGCTTGTCGCCCGCCGGCGCCGCTTGGCGCGGTTTCGCCCGGCGCCCGGCGGCGGCATGGTAGGCTGGCGCCAATGGTTTATTGGCTCCAGGAGGACGAGATGCGCTTTTTCGGCTCACTCGGCATCGTGGTCCTGTTCGCGGCCGCCATTCTCGGCGCGCCCCGCCCGACGCTCGGAGCGTCGCACGTGCTGACGCCCGCCAGCTACGCCACGACCAGCGGCGCCGCCGGCGGCCAGCCCGCCGCAAACCTGGCGGTCCGCGACCAAGCGGGAACCCAGAACGACTGGAATCGCTACGTGGAGTTCATGCCGGCCAACGGCGCCGCCTACGCCGGCTACCGCACCTACGTGGCGCCGGCCGGCGTCTCGCCCGCCGCGCTCACCGGCATCCAGGTCCAGGCCAATTTCCTCGGCCCCGGCCCGAGCGACCAGACCTGGACCTGGCAAATCTATAGCTGGTCCGGCGCCGCCTGGTCGCCGCTCGGCACCAACGCCGGCGCCAGCTGGAACGGATGGACCTTCCTCACCTTCAACGCCACCGGCGCGCTGGCGAACTACGTCCATCCCACCAGCCGCGAGCTGCGCATCCGCCTGATCGCCAGCAACGCCAGCGACGCCGCCGATCTCGACTACGAGGCGATCACGCTGACGACCAGCGACGGCCCCGCCACCGCGACGGCG
>DASWWB010000940.1:0-3046 GCA_036406115.1 Herpetosiphonaceae bacterium | reverse complement strand
GGCCTTCGAGCGTGCCATGCGGCTCGAAGCTCACCAGCGGCGTCTCGCCGGCGGTGATGCCGCGCGGATCGACCCGCAGCAGCGTCAGGGCGTTCGCGCCGGTGCCCTGGACGACCATCACCGACTCGCCGAGCTTGGCAGCGCCATCGGAGCCGGGATCGCCGAACCCGGCAGGAAGCGCGACTGGCGACTGCGTGACATAGATCGACTCCTGCTGGCCGTCGCCGTTGAAATCGCCGCTGCCGAACGGCTCCCACTCGGCGCCGGGCCATTCGACAATCAGCTCCGGCAGCTCCTCGCGGGTGAAGCTGTTGGTGATCTTCCAGGCATCGCCCTCGATCACCAGCCGGAAGATCCGCTCCTCGCTGAACGTCTCGTAGCGCAGCGTCGCCGGGATGAACAGGGCGTCGGCAGGCCGATCCTCCCGCTCGCCGACCGCGAAGCCGTCCAGCGGAAACTGCGGGGAGATGCCCGAAAAATCGCTGATCGGGCGGCCCTCGGCGACTTGCGCGAGCCGGTCCGCCGAGAGATAGGGCCTGATGTCGCGGCCGGCGCTCGCAGTCTCCAACAGCAGCTGCAGCGTGTCACGGGCCTCGGCGTCGGTCGGCACGTGGTCGGGCACCTGGCCGGCGACGAAGCCGAAGGGCGCGCTGGCGAGCGGCTGGTTCTGATCATTCATCACCACCAGATGCATGCCGCCGTCGGTGATCAGCTCGCCGGAGGGGAAGCGCTCGGGGATGACCAGGCTGGCCCGCCAGCGGCCGTCGGCGTCCGGGACGGCGCTGGCCAGCGCCTCGCCGGTCGGCTGGGGGAAGCCGAGCCGGACCACGACCGGGGCGCCGGGCTGGTAGCCGGAGCCCCAGATCGTGACCGGCGTGTTGGGGCCGCCTGCCGCCGGCTCGAAGCCGAGAATCGGCGCGGCGGCGGGGGGTTGGGCATCGACGGGGCGGCTGACGGGCGGCTCGCCGGGCGGCTCGGCGCCGACGGGGCGCTCGGCGGCGGGCTGGGCGGTGACCGTCGGGCGGGCGGTCGCATCGCCGGCGGACGGGCGGTCGGCGGCGGGAGCCCCTTGGGCGGCACAGCCGGCGAGGGCGGCGCCGAGGCTCAAGGCGAGCGCAAGCCGCTGGATGGATCGCGAATATGTCATGGCGCTGATTCTCCTATCTGCGAAAAGCTCGGGCGGCGGGCGGCCGGGAGATCGGGGGCGTTCCGTCGCGCACGTATGATCGCGCAGGCGGCCCGATCAAACCATGAGCTGGCGGTGATAGCGGTCTCACGGAGGGATTTGGAGCGGCTGGCAGGCGAATCTCAGCTGAGGGCGCCGAGGGCGGGTAGTATGCATCCTAGCGGGCGTGGTAGAATCGGGGGCGGACCTGCGGCAGCGCGAGCTATGGAGGAATGGTGAGATGAAAATTCTGGTGGTGGACGATCATCCGAGCAATGTGGAGCTGCTGACCCAATTTCTGGAGACGAGCGGCTACGAGGTGCGGACGGCCGCCAACGGCGAACAGGCCTTGCGGGCGGTGAGCCAGGACCGGCCCGACCTGGTGATTATGGATCTCAACATGCCGGGCCTGGCGGGCTGGGAGACAACCCAGCTGTTGAAGCGCAACCCCCAGACCCAGCACATCCCGGTGATCGTCGTCACCGCCGACAACTCGCGCTCCGCCTACCAGCGGGCGATCGACGTCGGCTGCACCGCCTACCATGTCAAGCCGATCGATCTCTGGGACCTGGCGGCCACGATCTCGACCTTGCTCAAGCCCAGCGAGGGCGCGGCCTGAGTCCGGCCCGGGCGCCCTCGGGGCGGCGCGCCGCTAGCTGAGCATGGAATCCAGGCGCGCCGCCACATCGCGGAAACTGGTGTCGAGCATGTAGACGGTCTCCAAATCCTTCCTGGCCCTGGCGCGCTGGTTCAGGGCCTCGTAGGCGGTGGCGCGGGCGTACAGGAACTCCAGCGTCAGGCGCTCGTTTTTGCCGTTTTTGCGCCGCAGCGCATCGCTGAAGACCGTGCGGGCCGCATCGTAGAGGCCGCGCTGGCCCAGGGCCACGCCGTAGAAATAGTTGATCTCGTAGGTCACATCGTCGACCGCCGGCAGATTTTGGCCGACCTCGACGAGCGCGTCCCAGTGGCCGTTGGTGGCGTACAGCTCGCACAGCGACAGCATCACCGTTGGCTCCTCGGAGACCTCGTGGACCTCCTCAAGCAGCCCGATCGCGTCATCCGGCCGGCCCTGGGCCTGGTAGGCCTCGGCCAGCAGCAGCGTCGCCCCCAGGCTGTCGACGCCGATCTCAGCCTCGCTGAAGTGGGTGATCGACATCAGCAGAACCTCCTGGTCCACCAGGTAGCGCTCCATCAGCGGGGTCGGGAACTCCACATCGTTGAGCACCACTGACTCAAGCAGCGGGATGGAGTCGGGCTCCTCGGTGCTCATCAGGGCGGCGGCCAGCACGGCGGCGCCGGCCTCGTGAGGGGCCGCCTCCAGGAAACAGGCCAGCGCCTCGCCGTCGTCGCCGGCGCGGAACGACTCCAGGCCCTGGGCGAAGATTTTTTCGTGGCGCGGCGCCAGCAGCCCGGGCGCGGGCGGGGCGAAATCCTCGGGCTCGGCGGGCGCCTCTGCCTCGCGGTAGACTGGCTCGCGGGCCGGCGGCGGGGCCGCTTGGTCGCCCCGGGCGGCGCGGGCTTCGGGCGAGTTGCGCTTGTTGCGCGAGGAGCCGCTGAGTTTCTTGGTGTAGCTGAGGCCGCTGCCGGGCAGGCCGACTGTCGCCTGCGTGCCGCGCGGGCCAATCGTAAGCTTGGCGCCGCGCACGCCGAAGCTGGCGCTGATGCCGCTTTTGCTCAAATTGAGCGTGATGAATTTGCCAAGTCGAATCCGTTTGCCAAAACGAAGGCCCATGGTTGGCTGCTCCCTTGCGTGAAAACGATCCGCCCCGGAGCAGGCAACATCTGTGCCGGGCTCGGCGGGGCGGATCGGGGGCGAGATCAGGACGCGGCGCCGGCGCCGGACGGGCTGCCGGGCGCCGGCGCCGGCTGGCGGCGGGGCGG
>DASWWB010000939.1:0-3151 GCA_036406115.1 Herpetosiphonaceae bacterium | reverse complement strand
CGCCCGCATCGTAGCGCGCCGCGCCGCCCTCGCCCCCCGGCAAACGTCCAAGCCGGGAGGGCCAAAGGGCGGAGAGGAGGAGGCTATCGGCTATCGGCGGCGCCTCGCATCCCGGGCGCCGCCGGGGGCGTCCAAGCGGATGGGGCTTGATCGGCCGAAGCCGCCTTTGAGGCGCCCGAAGACACCTCAAGCAACACCCTGATAGCTGCCAGCTGACACCTGATAGCCAAAACACCCCTGTGGTACAATGGCGCCGTTCGACATGCAAGCAGGAGGACGCTATGCTGATCGTCTTGAAACTGATTATGCTGGCCGTGATGATCGCCGGCCCGGCCATCATCGGGCGCGAGCTGGCTCTGGCCGCCCGCGGCAAAGAGCGGGCTGCGGCGCCGGCGGCGAAAGCGGAGAGCGCGGCAGAGGACGCCGCCTGATGGCATCGATCATCCTCCATCTCTCCGACATCCACGCCGGGCCGCCCTTCAATCCGGAGAAGGCCCGCCTGGTGCTGGAGGAGGCCTGGCGGATCAAGCCGACGCTCGTCGTGCTGTCAGGCGATCTCGTCCAGCGCGCGGACTACCGCGACCAGTGGCTGAGCGCCCGAGATTTCATCGCCCAGCTGCCGCAGCCCACGGTGGCGGTGATGGGCAACCACGACGTGCCGATGCACAATCCGCTGGCGCGGATCTTCCAGCCCCACCGCGCCTTCCAGCGCTACATCTCGCCGATCCTGGCGCCGGTCTGGAGCAACGACGATCTGGTCGTCGCCGGCGTCAACACCGCCCGCTCCTTCGTCAAGGACGGCGGCGCCCTCTCGGACCGCCAGCTGGCCGACCTGGAGGCGACGCTGGATCGCTACCCCGACGAATTATGTAAAATCGTCATCATGCACCACCACCCCGTCATGCCGCCGGGCGAGACCCGCTCGGTGGTGCGCAACGCCGCCGCCGCCCGCCGGACCTTCGACCGGGCGCGGGTCGAACTGGTGCTGTGCGGCCACACCCACGCCTCGTACATCGGCAACACCCTGGAGTTCGACCCGGATCTGGCGCAGGGCACGGTGATCGTGCAGGCCGGCACCGCCACCTCGCGGCGCGGCCGGCGCTGGTATCGCGGCAAAAACGCCTTCAACGTGCTGGCGATCGAGGCCGAGCGCACCGTCGTGACCCAGCATCTGTACCTGGAGGACGCCGGCAGGTTCATGCCGGTCAGCCAGCACCGCTTCCCGCGCCGCTCGGCCGGGGCCTACGCGCTGCCGATCGAGGAGCGGGCCGAGGTGGTAGCGGAGGAGCAGACCGCCGGCGAGTCGCAGCGGGCCGACCGCAAGATCGAACAGGTGGCCCAGGAGATCGGGCCGGCGCACACGGTCGACAGCTAAACGAAACGCGCCGCGGGCGATACCGCCCGCGGCGCCGGTCAGCGGCAGGATCAGGGGGTCGGCGGCGGCTCGAGGCCGTTGCCGGTGATGTACCAGACTCCGTCCACCTTGACCAGCTCGATCAGCTGGCTGGACGGGGCGCTGATCGGCTCGCCCTCGTTGGTTTTGCCGACCAGCAGGCCGGAAACCTGGACGCGGGCGGTGGAATCATCGTTGTCGCCGCCGTCGTCGAGGGTGTACTGGGGCTCGGTCAGCTTGATTTCTTCCACGCGGGGCATCACTTGGCGCAGCTGCCAGCCGGCGTCGCGCCGATCCTCGGGGGCGATCATGGCCACCATGCGGTCGACATCGCGGGCCTCGGTGGCGGCGACGAACTCCTTGACCCGCTCGACCGGCGCGTTGTCGGCGCCGCAGGCGCTGAGCAAGACCAGGCAGAGCACGATCAACCATCGATAGCGCATTGAATCCCTCCACCGTGTATCTGGAAGCGTAATCAGGAGGCAATTATACCATGAGGCGATTTTTGTTCTTGCTAGCCTTGCTGGCGCTCTGCCTGCCGCCCCGCCCCAGCGCCGCCCAGTCCGGTACGGCGATCGAGGAGCAGCCAAACGACCCGCGCCTGGGCCGGCAGTGGGCGGTCGAGAAGATCAATCTCCAGTGCGCCTGGGGCCACACGACCGGCAGCCCCGATGTGACGGTGGCAGTGATCGATTCCGGCGTCGACCTCAACCATCCCGACCTGGTCGATGCGGTCCGCGACGACGGCTTCAATTTCGTCGACAACAACGACGACCCCACCGACCGCAACGGCCACGGCACCCACGTCTCGGGGATCATCGCGGCGACGATCAACAACGGCGAGGGCGTGGCCGGCGTGGCGGGCGGCGGCACCAAGATTCTGCCGATCCGGGTGATGCAGGCCGACGGCCAGGGCACCAACGCCGATATCATCGCCGGCATCCGCTACGCCACCGAAAAGCGCGTCCAGATCATCAATATGAGCCTGGGCTCGCTGGTGCCGCTCGAAAGCGAAGACATCGTGGAAGCGATCAGGGAGGCCCATGAGTCCGGCGTGCTGGTGATCATCGCCGCCGGCAACTCGTTCGTCCCGCTGCCCAACTTCGCCTTCGGCATCGAGGACATCGCCCTGGTGGTGGCGGCGACCGACGACCAGGACCGCAAAACCGATTTCTCCAACTACGGCAAGTGGATCGCGGTCTCGGCGCCCGGCGACGGCATCCTCTCGACCATGCCGACCTACGAGGTCTATCTGACCAGCGAAGCACTGCCGCCGGAGGAGCGCTTCAGCCAAAACTATGACGCGATGAGCGGCACCTCGCAGGCCACGCCGATTGTCTCGGGCGTGGCGGCGCTGCTGTTCGCCGAGCACCCGGACTGGACGGCGGCCGAGGTGCGGGCCGAGCTGCAAAAGACCGCCGCCGATATCAGCGCCCAGAACCCGACCAAGAAGCTTGGCCCGGTCACCTATTTCGAGGCCAGCAACCTGGGCTCCGGCCGCGTCGACGCCTGCAAGGCGCTGGGCGGCCCGGTCGAGCGGGCGCCGGCGACTGATCCGGCGACCGATCCGGCCACTGATCCCAAGACCGATCCTGGCAAGCAGGGGACCACGCCCGGCGTGACCGCGAGCGGCGAGCTGAACGTGCCGCTGATCGCCGGCATCGGCGCCGGCGCGCTGGGCGTCGCGGCGCTGGGCTTCGTGGTGCTGCGGCGGCGGCGCAAGCCGCTGGCCACGCCGGCCTATGGCGGGCCGCCGCC
>DASWWB010000938.1:0-1951 GCA_036406115.1 Herpetosiphonaceae bacterium | reverse complement strand
GGCGGACGAGCTGCTGCGGGCCGACCACGCCCCGGCGATCACCGTCGACCTGGGCGAGCAGGTTGATCTGGCGGCGCTGGCGGGCGAGCTGGCGGCCAACCTCGGCGGCCGGGCCGCGCGCGGCGGCGTCGATCTGGCGGCGGAGTTCGCGGGGCCGCTGCTGGTCTCCGGCAGCCGGGACCGGCTCAAGCAGGCGCTGCTCAATCTGCTTGACAACGCGCTGCGCTCCACGCCGCCCGGCGGCGCGATCACGATCAGCGGCGGGCGGCGCGACGGGCGGATCGAGCTGCTGGTCCGCGACACCGGCCCCGGCGTGCCGCCCGCCCTGCGCGAGGCCGTCTGGGAGCGCGGCGTGCGCGGCGCCGACGGCGGCTCGGGCCTCGGCCTGGCGATTGTCAAAGCGATCGCCGAGGCCCACGGCGGCGCCGCCACGCTGCTGCCCGCCGAGCGCGGCGCTGCGTTCCTGCTCCGCTTCCCGCCGCCCGCGGACCCGTCAGCCCCCGCCTAGCCTGGTGTTCACAGCCGTTCATTGAACGCTCACAGAATTCCGACTGCCCCGCGCGGCCCGCCATGGTAGCATGCAGGTGTTCTACTTTCGCTACCCATTGGAGGAACCCCATGTTGAAACGCGTATGGAGCTTGATGGCGATTTTCAGCCTGCTGCTCGCCGGCTGCGGCCGCGAGGAGATCACCGCCGAAAACATCGTCAAGAAGATGCAGGAAACCCAGGCCTCCACCAACGACGTCCACGCCGTCGTGCGCCTCGACTTCACCTCGCCCCAAGAAAGCGGCTTTGTCACCGCCGAATACTGGACCCGCAAGACCGGCACCAAGGACGACGCAGGCAATGAGATCGCCGCCGTCCGCTTCAAGGTGATCGACGCCAGCGCCAAAGAGCTGGTCGGCGCCGAGGCCGTCTCCGACGGCGCGAAGGGCTGGCTCTACTCCCCCAGCGAAAACACCGCCTTCGTCGGCACCAAGGATGAGATCGAGAAGAACCGGCCCGAGTTCGGCGGCGGCGCCCCCGGCGCTGGCGGCGGGCGCGGCGCGATGGATCCCACCGCCGCCCTGGGCGAGCTGCAAAAGATTGTCGAGAAGGGCCTGGCCGCTGTCGACATCCAGATCCTCGGCGAGGAAGCGATCGCCGGCCACAACGCCCACAAGCTGAAGATCACCCCCAAGCAGGAGACCCAGGAGCAGCTCCAGCTGCCGGTCGAGCTGCTGGTCGAGACCACCGCCTGGATCGACAGCGAGCGCTACCTGCCCCTCAAGTTCGTGCTGGACGCCAAGGACATGGGCAAGGTTGAGGTCGTCGCCCAGACCCTCGACACCAACGCCGGCGTGGACGCCGCCCAGTTCTCCGCCGCTCCCCCGGCCGGCGCCAAGATCGTCCAGATCGCCGACATGCTGAAGGAGATGGAGAAAAACCGCGAGCAGGCCGGTCCCGTCAGCCTTGACGACGCCAAGGCCCAGGCTGGCTTCGCGGTGCTGGAGCCGTCGGCCGCCCCCAACCAGGAGAAACTGGTTGACGTTCAGCTGCTGACGATGCCCTCCGGCAAGACCGTCATCCAGACCTACTCGGGCTCGGGCATCGAGTGGAGCCTGGTCCAGTCCCAGGGCGAGGAGCGCCAGGGCTCCAGCCTGAAGGGCACCGAGGTCAAGGTGCGCGGCACCACCGGCACCCTGATCGAGGGCACCGGCAGCGTCGGCACGCTGCTCTCGTGGAAAGAGAACGGGATCAGCTTCGTGATCGCCGGCAACCTGTCCGCCGAGGACGCCCAGGCGGTCGCCGAGTCGCTCAAGTAGCGGCTCCCGGCCCGCACAACCCCGGAGCGGAGGTGGCGCAATGCCATCTCCGCCCTTGTGTTTCTGGCGGCCCGGCGTACATTTTTTGAGACGAGCTAAATCGCAGCAAGGAGCGCCAATGACTGCTTCCCCGCTTATCCGCACC
>DASWWB010000937.1:0-4665 GCA_036406115.1 Herpetosiphonaceae bacterium | reverse complement strand
GCTCCTCCCAGCGCCGGGGCGGCGTGCGCGGCACGACCGGCGGCTTGGGCTGGGCTGGTTTTTTCTTGGGCAGGGTGCCGGTGCGGGCGGCGGTGCGGGCGGCCTGGGGCGCGGGCGGCGGCTCCGGCTTACGCTGGAGGTCGATCGGCTTGCTGGCCTCCTCGGCGTCGACGCCGAACAGATCCAGCCACTCGCCGACTTTGTCGCCGCGCACATGGGCGTGGGCTTCCGCCCGCTCGGCGCTGGCGGGATCGGCCGCGCCCATCGCCCCCAGCGTCTCGGCGAAATCGCGGGCGGTGATCACGTTGGCGCCGACCTCGCGGGCCACGGCGGCGATCTCGCGGTCCGACGAGACCAGCACCCACTCGCGCGGCGCGGCAAAGGCCCGCAGCTGGTTTTTGATGATCTCATCGGCGTCGCTGGGCGAGCGGGCGAAGCGCACCGCCACGCCGTGGCCGCCGAGCGATTGGCGGCCGAAGTAGCCGCGGTCGAACACCACCGCCACTTTGACTTTGCGAGTCATGGCGAAGCGCTGGAGCAGCCTGACCAGCTTGGCTTCGTCGTCGGGATCGTCGAGGCGGATCGTCGGCAGCTGGCCAATCAGGTTGTGGCCGTCAATCAGATAGGGCATCGGGAACCTCGTTTCTAGCGCTGCTCCCATGATAGCGCAGATCCGCCAATCTGGAAGAACATGTGGATAACCTGTGGAATGGTGTGGAGATGCTGTTGAGAGCATGGTATAGTGCGCCGCGACCCTTTGGGATGCGGAGGATGCGACGTGGCGACGATTGACTGGAACGCCTATTGGGATCGGGCGGCGGCGACGGCGGTCGCCGTGCTGCCGCGGCTGCTGGCGGTGGTGGCGGTGCTGCTGCTGCTGCGCTTCGCCGTGCGCCTGGCCGGCGGCGCCACCACGCGGCTGCTGAGGCGGGTCGAGCTGGCGCCCGAAGCCGAGAGTTTTATCGCGACGCTGGTGCGGATCATCGTGATCGTCGCCGGCCTGGTCGTGGTGCTGCTGATCATGGGCTGGGGCCAGCTGGCCGCCTCGTTCGTGGCCGGCCTGGGCATCAGCGGCCTGGTGATCGGCTTCGCGCTGCAAGACATCACCAAGAATTTCGCCGCCGGCCTGCTGCTGCTGTTCGTGCGCCCGTTCCGGGTCGGCGACCGGATCGCCGTCGGCGCGGACGAGGGCGTGGTGACGGAGCTGGCGCTGCGGGCCACCACCCTGCGCACCGCCGACGGCCGCGAGCTGCTGATCCCCAACGCCAATATCTACACCGGCACGATCACCAATCTGACCCGCTACGCCCAGCGCCGCCACACGGTGACGCTGGACCTCAAGCCCGAGGCGCCGCTGGCCGAGGCGCTGCCTGCGCTGCTGGCGGCCATGCGCGGCATCGAGCCGATCCTGGAGCAGCCGGCGGCCGATGTGCTGGTCGCCAGCGTCGAGCTTGAAAAACTGCGGGTGGAGGCGCGCTTCTGGCTCAAATCCCAGGGCGTCGACGCGCAGGCGATCCGTTCGGCGGTGGCGCTGCGGATGCGCGCGGTCGCCCACGAGCGCAAATGGCTTTAAACGACGACGGAGCGGCCAACCAGCCGCTCCGCTTCGCTCAGCCCCGCTGGGCTGGCTGTTCGTGGTTGTTGAGGTGGTCGCGCTCTTCTTCGCGGGCCAGGTAGTAGGTCATGCTGTGGAGCAGCGCCACCGGGTCGATGTGCCGCACCCAGACGCCCTCCGGCACCTGGACCACGATCGGGGCGTAGTTGAGGATAGCGCGGACCTGGTTGCTGACCAGCAGGTCGACCACGCCTTGGGCGCGGCTGGCGGGCACCGCCACGATCGCCAGCCGGATGCGATGCTGCCGCAGCACCGCCGGCAGCTCGGTGTCAGGCTGGACGGTCAGCGGGCCGAGCTGGACGCCGATTTTGGCCGGATCCGCGTCGAAGGCCGCCACGATGTTGATGCCCCGCGAGCGAAAGCCCTCGTAGCGCGCGATCGCCTGGCCCAGGTGCCCCGTGCCCACCAGCACTACCGGCCACTCCTCGTTCAGCCCCAGGATGCGCCGGATATGGCCCAGCAGATACTCGACGTTGTAGCCGATCCCCTGCTTGCCGAATTCCCCGAAATACGACAAATCTTTGCGGATCTGGGCGGCAGTCACGCCGATCCGCTCACCAAGCTCCTGAGATGAGACCGAGAGGATGCCCTCTTCTGCCAGGTAGGCCAGGCTCCGGGCATAGATTGGCAACCGTCGTACTACCACATCAGGAATAGCGTTGCGGGAAACATCCATCCCGTCCTCCAAACAAGGCGGCAGAATACTCATTAATCTTTATTGTGAAGTATAGTGCAATTAGATGGGCTGTCAAGTTGGGGAGAGGCACCACCCCCCGCCCGCCTCAAGGCGGGAGCGCAAAGGGGCATGCCCCCTTTGCAAACCCCAATGTTTGGTCGTGGGGGACAATGCGGTTGATGTTATTGGTTGTCGCCGGCCAGTGCCGGCGCCCGCTGTGTCGCGGCGCCGGGGCTGCGTGCTGCGATCAGGGGCATCGGTTGCCTGGCGCGAGTTTGGCTTTGCGCCGCGCTGGGCGGGCGTCAGTCGCCCAAGATGGGCTGGGAAGATTATTGGGCGCGAAGCGGCCCGGGTGGCGCGCCCTGACAGCCGACATCCAATCCCCTAGCGCTGGCGCGGGCGCCGAGCCGAGGGGACGAGCACGGCGCGGGGCAGGTTCGGCGCCAGTCGGCGGCGGCCGGGGGCTGATTGGGGCGTTTTGGCCTGGCGGCGCGGGCGGCGGCCGGGCTGATCGGCGCTTGGGGTCGGTTCGGGGTCGGCGGGCGGGCGGATGCGCTTGATCCAGAACTCCTCAACCAGCGACTGGCCCACCACCGCCAGCGGGATGGCGATCACGGCGCCGATCACGCCCAGCAGCTCGATGCCGCTGAACAAGGCCAGGATGGCGATCACCGGGTGCGTCTCGACCGCATGGCCCATCACCTTGGGCGCGATGACGTGGACTTCGATGTTGCCGACGACCAAGTGCAGCCCCAGCACCCATAGCGCCAGCGAGGGATCTTTGGTGAAGGCGACGATCATGGTGACGATTGTCGCCATGAAGCCGCCGACGTACGGCACCAGCTCCAGGATGCCGCCGATCACGCCCAGCGCCACGGCGTAGGGCACGCCGAGCAGCCAAAGCCCGGTGCCGAAGCACACGGCGTAGAAGGTGGCGATCACCATCTGCGCCCAGACCCAGCGCCCCAGCCGGCGGCCGATCACCTGCGTCACGCTGATCAGCCGCTCGTGGTGCTGCGGCGGCGTCATCAGCGTGACGAAGCGCAAGGCGACATCGCGCTTGCTGACGAGGAAAAAGGCGATCACCAGCACCACCAGGAAATCGATCAGGAAGCCGATGACCGAGCGGCTGAGCGAGATCGCCGCGCTGCCCACGCCGCCGATCAGCCCTGCCGCCTGGCTGGCGACCTGGCTGGCAACGTCGCCGGTCGGCAGCGAGTCGCGCAGCGCCGGAAAGCGCTCCGCCAGCAGCTCGCTGCCCTGGCGCAGCGGCTCGCGCACCAGGTTCGGCAGCTGGACCCGCAGCAGCGTGATTTGCTGATTGACCATCGGCACCAGCACGAAGCCCAGCCCGACCATCGCCATGATGATCACCAGGTAGACGCCCATGATGCTGACGGAGCGCGGCACCCGCCACTGCTCCAGCCTGCCGACCAGGCCCGAGATCGCGACGGCCAGCAGCACGGCCACGAAAAACAGCACCAGGACCCGGTGCAGCGTGATGACGGCCCAGATCCCCAGCAACACGCCCAGGACGGTCATCACCGAGCGCAGGGAGAAGCGGATGCGAATGTCGTGCGGCATACGGCCTCCAGGATACAGTGTGCTACAATCGCGGCGGCGCGGGCGGCCTAGCCCAAGGAGCACAACCAGTGGACGAACCCCGAATCCATCCCTCAGCGTTTGTCTCGCCGGAGGCCGAACTCGGCGCCGGCTCGCAGATCTGGCATGGCGCCCAGGTGCGCGAGCGCGCCCGGCTGGGCGAGCAATGCATTGTCGGCAAAGATGTGTACATCGATTTTGAGGTGCGGGTCGGCGCCCGGGTCAAAATCCAGAACCGCTGCTCACTGTACCATGGATTGACGGTCGAGGACGGCGTCTTCATCGGGCCGCATGTCTGTTTCACCAACGACCGCGCGCCGCGGGCGATCAACCCCGACGGCAGCCTCAAGGGCGCCGCTGACTGGGAGGTGGCGCCGACGCTGGTCCGCTACGGGGCCTCGATCGGCGCCGGCAGCGTGATCCTGCCCGGCGTGACGATCGGCCGCTTCGCGCTGGTGGGAGCCGGCTCGGTGGTCACGCGCGATGTGCCGGATTTCGGCCTGGTGATGGGCAATCCGGCCCGGCTGGTGGGCTATGTCGACGAGGCCGGCGCCCGGCGGCCCGCCGGCTGGCTGCCGGCGGGCGAGCAGCCGATCGGCTAGTGGCAGCTGCCGCAGAGGCCGAACGCCTCCAGGGTGTGGCCCTTGATCAGGAAGCCGGTTTTCTGGCCGAGCTGCTTCAGCGGGCCGTCGAGGTCGCAGCTCTCGAAGGCCACGGTCTTGCCGCAGTTCATGCAGACCAGGGCGTGCTTGTGCGGCTCGGCGGGCACGTA
>DASWWB010000936.1:0-2521 GCA_036406115.1 Herpetosiphonaceae bacterium | reverse complement strand
GCTGCGGCTCGACGCCGATCTTCCCGCCGCCCGCCGGCTGGCCCAGGCGCTGGCCGCCGAGTGGCGCGGCGCCGGCTGGGGCCAGCCGCTCGCCACCGCCGAGGCCCTGCTGCTGCTGGGCGAGCTGCCTGCGGTCCGCATTCCCGCTGATTTCACCCTGCTCGCCGACGGCAGGCAGCTCGCCGGCGGGGAGGCCGCCAGCCTGAGCTTGCCGGTCAGCGCGAGCATTACGATCCGCCAGCAAAGCGCTTCGGCCCTGCCGCTGGCCCTGCGCCTGAGCTGGGACGGCCCCGGCCCATCCTATCCGCTGGCGCTGCTGCCAGCCGACGCCGGCGCCGAAGACGGGTATAATGGGCGGCTGGGCGAGGCCGTCGAGGCCGGCTGGTGGCTGGTCGTGCCGGAGCCGCTGCCCTACGCCGAGCTGCAATTCCAGCCGCCGGCGGGCTTGATTGTCGATGGCATCGACGCCGAGGGCTTCGAGCCCGGCGAGCGGCGGTTCGCGCTCCGCGCCACGCGCCTGGAGCCGGGCGTCTACCGGCTGCGGCTGCGCGGGCGGCCCAGCCTCCCCGGCCGCCTGGCCTGGGCGCCGCCTGCTGTCTCGGCCGCCGGGCTGCCCCAGCCGACCGGCGCCGCGCCCGTTTGGATCACCGTGCGGCCATGAGCCGCCCAATGGAGTGGACGGACCATGCTCATTACGATTGATATCGGCAACACCAACACTAAAATCGCCGCCTACCAGCAAGACGAAATGGTGGCGCACTGGCGCCTGGCGACCCAGCGCCACAAGCTCACCGACGAGTACGCAGTCCTGGTCCGCAGCCTGTTCGATCTGCGCGGCATCTCGATCAGCCAGATCGAGGGCTGCGCGATCTCGTGCGTGGTGCCGCCGCTCACGGGCGTCTTCACCGAGCTGAGCCGCTCCTATCTGAATGTGGAGCCGGTGGTGCTCGGCCCCGGCATCAAGACCGGCATGCGCCTGCTGATCGACACCCCGCGCGAGCTGGGCGCCGACCGGGTCGCCAACTCAGTGGCCGCGTTCCGGCGCTACGGCGGGCCGATCATCGCCATCGCCTTCGGCACCGCCACCGCCTTCGACGTGATCTCCGCCGAGGGCGACTATATCGGCGGCGCCATCTCGCCGGGCATCGGCATCGCCGCCGACGCGCTGTTCCGCGCCGCCGCCAAGCTCTACCACGTCGAGCTGACCAAACCGCCGCGCGTGATCGGCAAAAACACCGCCCACTACATGCAGTCCGGCATCGTCCTGGGCTACGCCGGCCTGGTCGAGGGCCTGGTCACCAGGATGTGGAACGAGCTTGGCGCGCGCGGCACGGTCGTCGCCACCGGCGGCCAGGCCGAGGTCATCGCCGATATCATCGCCGGCGAAACCCATGTCATCGACCACGTCGATCCCTGGCTGACCCACGAGGGACTGAAGCTGATCTATGAGATGAATCGGCCGGGATGAGCTGTCAGGGGGATCAGGGATCAGGGATCAGGCCCGGCCTCGAAGCCTGGATAGGTTTTCTTGACTCTCTTTCAGCCCGCCGATCCGGCCTGATGCCTGATCCCGCGCAGTGCGGTGACGCGAAGGCGGAGAAGCCGACGAAGGGCGTGGCGTGGCGCCTGCCCTCGCGAAGTCCGGCCTGCCCCCTGATCCCTGACCCCTAGCTTGGCTTTGACGGACCATCGCGCGAATGCTAGAATACGCCCTGTTTTGCACCATGAATCGAGCAGCCATTGGATAGCGTCGCCAACAAGCGGATTGTGTTAGGGGTTTCGGGCGGCATCGCGGCCTACAAAGTCGTGCAGCTGGCGCGCAATCTGACCCTCGCCGGCGCCCTGGTCGATGTGATCATGACCGAGGAGGCGACGAAATTCGTCACCCCGCTCACGTTCCAGGCCCTGACCCGCCGCCCGGTCCACACCGATATGTGGGGCCTGCTCGCCGAAACCGAGATCAGCCACGTGACGCTGGGCGACCGCGCCGATCTGATCATTGTGGCGCCGGCCACCGCCAACACCATCGCCCGCATCGCCGCCGGCCTGAGCGACGATATGCTGACCACCACCATCCTCGCCAGCCGCGCCCCGGTCCTGATCGCCCCCGCGATGAATGTCAATATGTGGGCCAACCAGGCCACGGTCGAGAATGTCGCCACGCTGCGCCGCCGCGGCCTGCACGTGCTGGAGCCTGGCGCCGGGCGCATGGCCGAGCAGATGAGCGGCGTCGGCCGGCTGCCGGCGGTGCCGGAGCTGGAGGCGGCCGTCAGCGCGCTGCTCGGCAAGATCAGCGGGCCGCTGCGCGGCTGGCGGGTCGTGGTCACCGCCGGCGGCACCCACGAGGCGCTTGACCCGGTACGCTTTATCGGCAACCACTCGTCGGGCACGATGGGCTACGCGCTGGCCGCCGCCGCCCGCGACCTGGGCGCCGACGTGGCGCTGATCAGCGGCCCGGCCACCGCCCAGCCGCCGCTCGGCGTGGCGCTGGAGCGCGTCGAATCCGCCGCCGAGATGCTGG
>DASWWB010000935.1:0-2369 GCA_036406115.1 Herpetosiphonaceae bacterium | reverse complement strand
GCCGAAGCCGCCGGGGGCGCCAGGCGGCGGGCCGAAGTTGCCAGGAGCGCCGGGCGGCGGGCCGAAGTTGCCGGGCGGCGGGCCGCCGGCGGGGGCCTGGACGACTGACGTTCCGCAGCCTGTGCAGAACTTCGCGTTGGGAGCGAGAGGGGCGTCACAATTCGTACACCGCATAAGACCTCCGTGTAGGTGAAACAGCCGATGGTTTAACGCCCAATCCGCGCGAAGGTTGCAGCAGGGCGCCTGGCCGACCTGTTATAGCACGGATGCCTGGCCTCGTCCATAGCCTAGCGGCGCGTTGCGATGTGGACGGCCACGGCCCCCAGTCCGAGCATATGCCAGCGCACATCGCTCCAGCCTGCCTCCTCGATCAGCCGGGCCAGCTCCGGCGGCTGCGGGAACACGCCGGCGGACTGGGGCAGATAGGCGTAGGCCGTGGCGTTGCCGCCGATCAGCCTGCCGAGCAGCGGCACGATCTGGTTGAAGTAGATCTGATGGCCCAGACGGACCAGGGCGGAGCGGGGGCGGGCGACCTCCAGGCAGGCGAGCTTGCCGCCGGGCTTCGTGACCCGCGCCATCTCGGCGAAGGCCTGGCCGATGTCGGTGACATTGCGCATGGCGAAGCCGGTGGACACTGCGTCGAAGCTGGCGTCCGGGAACGGCAGGCGCAGGGCGTCGCCGTCGACGAAGCAGGCCTTGGCAGTCTGCTCATCGATCTTGGCCTGGCCGGCGACCATCATCGCGTGGGTGAAATCGGCGCCGACCACCAGCGCGCCCGGCATGGCCCGCTCCAGGATCGGCAGGAAATCGCCGGTGCCGGTGCCGACATCCAGGGCGCGGGCGCTGCCCGGCTGGCTGATGGCGCGGGCGGCGAAGCGGCGCCAGCCCTGGTCGAGGCCGAAGGTCATCAGGCGGTTCATCAAATCGTAGCGCCCGGCGATCGTGGTGAACATCTGATTGACGTAGGCCGCCTTCTGGTCGGCGCGGGGAAGCACGGACATCATTCAATCTCCAGGCCTTGCCATTGCTGGCCGGCGTCAAGCTCGGATGCGACGCCCAGGGCCACCAGGGCGCGGGCCGCGACAAAATCGACGACTTCGGCGACGGTGGTCGGGCGCTGATAGAAATTCGGCATGGGCGGGACGATGCGGACGCCGCGCTGGGCCAATCGCAGCAGGTTTTCCAGGTGGATGGGCGACAGGGGTGTTTCACGTGGAACCACCACCAGCCGCCGGCCCTCTTTTTGCGTCACATCGGCCACCCGCAGCAGCAGATTGCTGGCCAGGCCGGCGGCGATGCTGGCGACAGTGCCCATCGAGCAGGGCACGATCACCATGCCCCGCACCGGGTACGAGCCGCTGGCGATCGTCGCCGCCTGGTTGTTGGGATTGTGCTCCGTCACCAGGCCCGACGCTTTCCAGCGCGCCAGTGTCTCGGCCAGCGGCGCGCCCAGCTCCTGGCGCCAGACAATCTTCGCCGAGGCGGTGGCGACCAGCTCGACCGGCTGGCCGGCGGCCAGCAGCCGCTCGACCACCCGCTCGGCCAGCGCCGCCCCGCTCGCGCCGCTGACGCCGACCACCACCGGCTGCGCGCTAGGCATCAGGCCACATCTCCAGCAGCGAGCGCCATTCCTCGACCAGCTCCTCGCGCCGCGCGGCGTAGTAGATGTGATCGACGCCGAACTCGTCGCGGTAGATCAGATCGACCTGCGAGCGCATCGGCCGCATAAAGCCGATGTTGCCCCACCAGCGGATCGCCGACTCGTCGAGCGGCAGGTCGCGCAGATACATCCTGGTGGCGTACTCGCGCACGGTGCCCGGCTCCAGGTCCACGTCTCGCCACAAGTCGCTCACCTCGCCGGTGCGCAGGTTGCGGAAGCGGAACGAGCGGCCATGCTCGGTCTCCTCGACGCCGACGACCTCGATGCCGGTCAGCGGTGGCTGCACTCGGATCAGATTGGCCCAAGCCTCGGTCAGCTTGCTGTGGGAGACATCGCGGAACTCCTGGAAGCCGTCGTCATCCTTGTTTTTCATCGCCAGATCGTAGCGCGCCTGGTCGCCATGGCCGTAGATCCGCCAGAGCCCGCCGCGGCCGCGCCAGCGATATTTGCGATCGCCCCACGGCTCCCAGACTGTCGCCGCCGGCTCAGGGGCGGCAGGGGCGGGTGGCGCCGGCGGCGGCGCGCTCGCCACCTCGGCCGCCTCGCCGTCCGCTGGCTCCTCGGCCTCGTTGATGCCCAGCAGTGTCTGCCAGCCCTCGCCCAGGCCCCAGTCCGAGACGCCGTAGAAAATGTGGTCGATCACGCCGTTCGCATCGCGATGGGCTAGGTCGTATTTGGTGCGGTTGCCCTGCTGGAAGGCGCGCCAGAC
>DASWWB010000934.1:0-2502 GCA_036406115.1 Herpetosiphonaceae bacterium | reverse complement strand
GCCGGCGGCCTGCTCGTCGGCGGGCTCCGCCAGCGACAGCTCGATGATCCGCACCGCCGGCTGGTCGGGATACGCCGTTTTCAGGAGGCCGTGCGACACATTGTAGACCGGGATGCCGGTCTGGGTCTGGCCCTCCGGCGTGCCGTGGTGGGCATGGCCGTGGACCACCGCGTCCACCGGGTAGCGGTTGAGCGGCTCCTCCAGCCGGCTGCTGCCCAGGAACGGGAAAATCACCGGCGGCTCGCCCTCGACAGTCGCCTGGATGGGCGCGTAGTGCAGCACGGCGATGTTGCGGCGCCCGCGCAGGCGCGCCAGCGCCGTCTCCAGCTTGAGCGCTTCGTCCAGCGCCTCCTGGACGAACTGCTTGATCGCAGGCTCGCCCCACGGCCCCAGCGCGCCGCGGCCGAAGCCGCCCGCGAAGCCCTTGACCCCGGCGAAACCCACCCCATGGATCTCGCAGCTGTCTCCGTCGAGCATTGTCACGCCGTGATCGCAGAGCGCCTGGCGCACGTCATCGGCCTTGCCGGACTCGAAATCGTGGTTGCCCAGCACGCCGACCATCGGAATCCGCACCGCCGCCAGGTCGCGGCACAGGATCTCGGCCTCCTCGGGCAGCCCGTAGTCGGTCAGGTCGCCGCACAGCACCAGGACATCGGCCAGGCTGTTGATCTGGGCGAACAGCTCCTGCAAGGAGCCCTGCGAGGTTTTTCCGTAGTGGATGTCGCCGACCGCCGCCACCCGCACGACTTCGTTGGCTTGTGTCATCGCCCCGTCCTTTCTGCTAAGCCTGTTCTGCCCCGCTCCTGGCAAGATGCATGCCTTGTGGCACATGTTTTGCCTGAGTGCAGCACTCTCGCCGGCGGCGGGGGCTGCTGATTTGAGCAACGGCGCTCAGCGGCCGGGCACCCTCGGGGTGGCGGCCCGGCGCGAGGGAGGAAGCCATGGCGATCCAGCGTGAGTACCTGACCGGCCTTGATTCGGAGGGCTGCGCGTTTTACCAGGAGGCGATGCTGGCGCTGAGCGGCGCCGGCGTGCCGTTCCTGGTCGGCGGCGCCTATGCGTTCGGCCGCTACACCGGCATCCAGCGCCACACCAAAGATTTCGATGTGTTCGTCATTCCGGCTGACCGCGAGCGGGCCCTGGCGGCGCTGGAGCGGATCGGCTGCCGCGGCGAGCGCACCTTTCCCCACTGGCTGGCGAAAGCCTTTCGCGATGATTATTTCGTCGATGTGATTTACAGCGGCGGCAACGGCCTCGCCACCGTCGACCGCGCATGGTTCGACCACGCCGTCGCCGACGAGGTGCTGGGCATCCCCGCCAGGCTCGTCCCCGCCGAGGAGATGATCTGGTCCAAGGCGTTTGTGATGGAGCGCGAGCGCTTCGACGGCGCCGACATCATGCATGTCCTCCACCACCGCGCCGATCAGCTCGATTGGCCGCGGCTGCTGGGGCGCTTCGGCGCTCAGTGGCGGGTGCTGTATTCGTATCTGGTGCTGTTCGGCTTTGTCTATCCCTGCCAGCGCGAGCGCGTCCCGGCGGCGGTGATGCGCGAGCTGGCCGGGCGGCTGGCGGCGGAGCTGGACGCCCCGGCGCCGCCTGGCACGCCCTGCAACGGCCCGGTGATCTCGCGGGCGCAATATTTAATCGATGTCGAGCAGTGGGGCTACGGGGATGGCAGGCTCCGCCCTGCCGGCGCCATGACCGCCGAGGATGTGGCGCTCTGGACCGAGGCGATCGATACGATCCCCTGAGCGGCGCAGCCTGAGTCGTCGCCGCTTTCTACCGCCAATCGGACTGGGCGGCGGCGCCCCATTCGCGGTACAATGGGCGGCCGGCCGGCCCGCCCGGCCGCTGACAGGGGAACGCTATGCAATGCACCAACTGCGGAAATCCGCTCAAACCCGCCGCCCGCTTTTGCCCAAGCTGCGGGACGCTCGCCCCGCTGCCAGGCGGGCCGCCAGTGATTCAGCCGCCCGCCGCCAATCAGCCGCCCGCCGGCTACGGCCCGCCGCCCACGCTTCCTCCGGGCTACGGCCCGCCGCCCGGCTACGGTCCGCCGCAACCGGGGGCGCCAGGCTACCAAGTGCCGGCGGCGCCCATCCCGAGCTACCAGGCGCCGGCAGCGCCGGCGGTCGTGGGCGTGGCGGTCAAAGGCGTCGAGGGCATGACGCTTGAGCAGCTGCGGATCGAGCTGGATCGCGGCGGCAAATTCGTGATCTACGACTATTGCATCTCGGCGCTGGTGGTGACTTTCAAGCGCAACTCGGCGATCTATTTCGTGCGGGCGGACCAGAGCCGGGTCGGGCGCGGCGCCGGCTTTATCGCGCTGTCGCTGCTGCTGGGCTGGTGGGGCATCCCGTGGGGGCCGATCTTCACCGTGACGGCGCTCGTCACCAATTTCAAGGGCGGGAGGGATGTGACGCCGCACGTGGCGCCGCAGCTGCTCGCCGGCGGGCGCTGAGCGCGGCGCCCGGGAGCAGCTCCCGGGCGCCGCGCTGGGCT
>DASWWB010000933.1:0-5309 GCA_036406115.1 Herpetosiphonaceae bacterium | reverse complement strand
ATCTGGCGCGGCCGCCGGCTGCGGGCCGCCGCCGGCCTGCCCTGGCGCCAGGTGGTCTATCAGGACACCGAGCGCCGCACCTTGGCCAAGCCGCTGTTTTCGCAGCGCCACGGCCTCGCCGGCCAGCCGGACTACATCCTGCGCGACGGCGCCGGCTGGATGCCGGTCGAGGTCAAGCCGACCAGGCGCGACCAGACGCCGCGCACCGGCGATCTGCTCCAGCTGGCCGCCTACTGCCTGCTGCTGGAGGAGGCGACCGGCCGGCCGCCGGCCCGGGGCCTGCTGCGCTACCAATCAGCAACCTTTGAGATGATCTGGGACAACGCCTGGCGCCAGGAACTGCTTGACACGCTCGCCGCGATGCGCGACGATCTGGCGGCTGATGATGTGCCGCGAACCCACGACGAGCCGCGCCGCTGCCGCGCCTGCGGTTTCGCCGATCGATGCGAGGATTCCCTATGGAGCAATTGACCTGCGCGGCGGTGGCCGGCAAAATCGCCGCCCACCTGCGCGGCGAGCTTGGCGCGGCGGCCCTGGCCCGCTGGGCCGAGGACCAAAGCTACCGCTACGAGATGGACGAGCTGGACTACGAAGACGATGAGCTGATCGACTCCGCGCTGGAAGACCTGACGTTCGGCGACATGCCCGGCGCCGCCCTCGACGCCGCCGCCCTGCGCGAGTGGCAGCAACTGCTCGCGCCCCCGGACCAGGAACAGGACGCCCCATGAAAATGAAGATCCGACAGCACCCGCGGATGCGCAATATCTTCGTCGGCGACGAGGTGGTGTGCTACCCGCAGCATCTCTACGCCCGGGTCGAGGAGGTTTTCCCGGCGGCGGTCTGCGTCAAGCTGGTGATCCTCACCACCGTGCCGATCACGGAGCTGGTCACCTCGCCCCAGCTCTGGCGGGCCGACGATATCGAGAACCTGAGCGTCTGCCGCTACTGCGGCTCGCGCGAGCAGCTTGAGATCCAGTGCGCCACCGGCATCCCGTTCCGCACCTGCGCCCCCTGCCGCCACCTGCTGCAATGCGACGAGGAGTCGTTCCAATGACCAAGCTCTATCGCCTGGAAGTGATCAAGGATGAGCTAGGATTCGCCTCGGCCCACTTCATCACGATGCGCGGCAAATGCGAGCGGCTCCACGGCCACAACTATCGGGTGACGGTCGAGGTCGAGGGCCGGCTCGGCCCCGACGGCTATGTGGTCGATTTCGGCATCCTCAAGCGCCACTCCCGCGAGATCGCCAAGTCGATCGACCATCGCGTGCTGCTGGCAGCCGACAACCGCCAGCTCGCGTTCAGCGAGGCCGACGGCCATCTCAGCGTCGCCTACGATGACAAGCGTTATGTCTTCCCGATCGACGAGGTCGTGCTGCTGCCGATCGCCAACACCACCGCCGAGCTGCTGGCGACCTGGTTCTGCGCGCAGCTCCACGCCCGCCTGCGCGACGAGCAGGTCGACACCGTCAGCGCGATCGGCGTCTGGGTCTCCGAGGGGCCGGGCCAGCAGGCGCTCGCCCGCCGCGAGTGGGACGACTAAGCCCGCCGCCGCCCCCAAACCGCCGGCGATCCGGCGGTTTTTTGATTCAGGGCTTGACTTCGAGCGCGCTCGAAGATGTAGCCTGGGTTCAGCGCCGCCCATGAGCAGGCGGCGGCTAGAAAGGTCTACAGTGAAACAGCGCAAACTGGGAACGCAGGGGCTGGCGGTCGCCGAGATGGGCCTCGGCTGCATGGGCATGTCGGAGTTCTACGGCCAGCGCGACGAGGCCGAGTCGATCGCCACGATCCACGCCGCGCTCGACGGCGGGGTGACGCTGCTCGACACCGCCGATATGTACGGCCCCCACACCAACGAAATCCTCGTCGGCAAGGCGATCCGCGACCGGCGCGAGCAGGTCGTGCTGGCGACCAAGTTCGGCATCCAGCGCCTGCCCGACGGCCAGCGCGCGATCAACGGCAGCCCCGAGTATGTCCGGGCCGCCTGCGACGCCTCGCTCCAGCGCCTCGGCGTCGATCACATCGATCTCTACTACCAGCACCGGGTCGATCAGAACGTGCCCATCGAGGAGACGGTCGGCGCCATGGCCGAGCTGGTGCAGGCCGGCAAGGTCCGCTACCTGGGCCTGTCCGAGGCCGGGCCGGTCACGCTGCGCCGCGCCCACGCCGTGCATCCGATCAGCGCGGTGCAGACCGAGTACTCGCTCTGGAGCCGCGATCCCGAGGGGGGCGTGCTGGCGGCCATCCGCGAGCTGGGCATCGGCTTCGTGGCCTACAGCCCGCTCGGCCGCGGCTTCCTCACCGGGCAGATCAGCTCGTTCGAGGACCTGGACGCCGATGACTACCGCCGCTACAGCCCGCGCTTCCAGGGCGAGAACTTCGCCAAAAACCTGGAGCTGGTGGCCAAGGTCCGCGAGCTGGCCGAGGCCAAGGGCGTGACGCCGGGCCAGCTAGCCCTGGCCTGGGTGCTGGCGCAGGGCGAGGATATCGTGCCGATCCCCGGCACCAAGCGCCGGACCTATCTGGCCGAAAACCTGGCCGCCGCCGAGGTGAGCCTGGCCGCCGACGAGCTGGCAGCGCTGGACGCGATCCTGCCGCCCGGCGCCGCCGCCGGCACCCGCTACCCCGAGGCGATGATGTCGGTGATCGCCGAGTAGGGACGGACGCGAAGGGGGCGCGACTGGCATTCAGTCGCGCCCCCTTCGTTGTTTCGGCGGATCAGTTTGCGGCCGGCGGATTCGCTTCGCGCCCGGCATGGAGCGCCTGGGCCGCCGGCAGCGAATCATCGAGCCAGATCACCCGCCAGAGCGCCACCAGCGCGCCGAGGCCGACGAACATGCCCAGCGGCGGCGGCCCGCCCTGGTCCATCACCAGGATGCTCAGCGCGCCGGTGCCGCCGGCGGCGAACAGGCCGAGCAGCCGGCCGATGGTCCAGGCGCCGCGGTGGCGGCCGACCAGGATCAGCAGGCCCAGGCCGACCACGCCCAGGCCGAAGCCGACAAGCTGCTGGATGGGATCATGGCGGCCGCCGATCAGGATCATCGCGCTGCTGACCGCGCCCAGGAACGCGCCGCCGAGCAGGGCGATGCCGACGATGATTTTCTGGCCGCGGATCACGGCTTTGCGTGCGGGCTGGCTGGCAGCCTTGACCTCGACCCGCTGGCGCTGGTCGCGCTGGAACTGGCCGCGCACGCTCTGGGCGCCGGCCAGGAAGCCGGCGCAGCGCTCGCAGCGCGCCAGGTGCTCGACAATCACGTCGCGGCTGCCGGGGCTCACTTCGCCCTCGATGTACAGCGGCAGCAAATCCTCGATCAGGGCGCAGGAGCCGAACTCCTGCTGGGTCAGGCGGCGGGTGTTGGTCTCAAAGCTGGTCATCTGATTGCTCTCCTTCAATGATCCGGGCGTAGGCGGCGCGAAAAGCGGCGCGAGCGCGAAAAAGATTGACTTTCACCGCCGACAGGCTGATCTCCAGCACCTCGGCGATCTCGGCGTAGGCCAGGTCCTCGCCGTCGCGCAGCAGCAGGATGCTGCGCTGCTTCTCGGGCAGCCCGGCCAGCGCGAGCGCGATCCGGTCCTGGGCCTCGCGGGCGGTCACGTAGAGCACCGGGTCGCCGTCGCCGTGGTGGTCGGGGATCGCCAGCAGCTCCTCGGTCGGGATGCGGGCGTGGGCCGGGCGGCGCTGGCCGTTGAGATAGGCGTTGCGGGCGATCCGGAACAGCCAGGTGGCCACCGAGCACTCGCCGCGAAAGCTTAGCACCGCCCCGCAGACTCGCACGAAGGTCTCCTGGAGCAAATCTTCGGCGGCCTCGGGCGAGCCGCAGAGCCGGCCCAGGTAGCGCAGCAGCGGGCCGCGGTACTGGCGGTACAGTTCGTCTAGGGTGATGGATTGGCTGGCGCCCCGGCCGTCGGCCAGGCTCAGCGCGAGCGGGTGGCTCATCGCGCACCTCCGATGATCAAGCGGTCTACAAGGATAGACACAGCGGCGGGCGAAAAGTTACACGATTCCAACAATTGGCGCCGCCGGCTCAGCGCCATCAGCAAACTGTCAGGCGCCGGCAGCGCGGCGGGCTCAGCGGCGCCGCCACCCGCAAGCGGGTTCCCGCCGCCCGCCGCCGCCCCGCTATACTCGCGGTGAGCGCCCGGCTCGATGAGATCGCGGCTTCACCCAAGGAGGAATATGATGAGACGCCCCCTGACGACCGGCCTATTTGTCCTCGCCCTGCTGCTCGGCGGGCTGCCGGCGGCTCGCGCCGACGAGCAGCGCTGCTTCGCCGAAACCAGGCGCTGCCTCGGCGGCGAGCTGCTGGCCTACTGGAACCGCCACGGCGGCCTGCCGGTCTTCGGCTACCCCCTCACCGACCGCATCAGCGAGCGCAACCGCGACACCGGCCGCGACCACCCCACCCAGTGGCTGGAGCGCACCCGCTTCGAGCTGCACCCCGAAAACCAGGCGCCCTACGATATCCTGCTGGGCCGGATCGGCGCCGAGGCGCTGGCCGAGCGCGGCACCGACTGGCAGACGCTGCCGCGCGCCGCCGGGCCACAGGCCGGCTGCCGCTGGTTCGCCGAGACCGGCCACAATGTCTGCGACCAGGAGGCCGGCGCCGGCTTCAAAAGCTACTGGGAAAGCCATGGCCTGGAGTTCGACGGCCGGGCCGGCAGCGCGCCCGCCGAAAGCCTCGCGCTGTTCGGCCTGCCGCTCTCGGAGCCGGGCATGGAGACCAACGAGAACGGCGACACGGTGCTGACCCAATGGTTCGAGCGCGCGCGCTTCGAGTGGCACCCGGCCAATCCCCGCGCGTTCCGGGTGCTGCTGGGCCTGCTGGGAAAGGAGGGGCGCAAGCTGCCGCTGCTCCAGCACGAGATCAGCCTGCCCGCAGGCGCCGCCGCCCGCTTCGAGGTCTTCGGGCTGCGCGAAAAAATGCAGGCCAACACCATGAGGCTCGATTGGACCACGACGGGCCTGCCGGCAGGCGCCAAAGTGTGGATCAGAACCGCCGACTTTGGCGATCCGTTCGACGGGCCGGTTGAGATCACGCTGGATCCGACCACGCCGATCGGCACTTATCCGATCGAAATCACCGCCGGCATGCCCTCCGAGTCGTGGACGGCGAAGGCCACGCTGACGGTCACGGCCTGCCAGCCGACCGAGCCGGGCGACATCCGCCTGACCGCCGAGGCCGACGAATTTCCGCTGCGGATGGGCGGCAGCCCGCCCGGCAGCCCCATCCACGGCCTGATCGCGGCGCCGATCATCATCTGCGGCGACGAGCCGCTGCAAGCCCGCGCGACGATCACCGAGGTCGCCCA
>DASWWB010000932.1:0-2493 GCA_036406115.1 Herpetosiphonaceae bacterium | reverse complement strand
TGCTGGGTCAATCGGGGATGGGGGACTGGGGGCTGGGGACTGGGGACTGGGGATCAGGAACCAGAGAATCCCAGCCCCCGATCCCCGGTCCCCAGCGACCAACGGGAGCGCAGTCCCCAATCCCCGTTTGCCGGACAGCGCGCTTTGCGCTAGCATCCGCCGCGCGCCCGGAGGCGGCGCCACGCAGCAGGAGGAGCCAGGATGCCGATTCATGCGACGGAGCGGGGCTGGATCATCGAGACGGAGCGCGTCGGCTACGCGCTGGGCCTGAACGAAGCCGGGATGCTGGTCCATCGCTACTGGGGCGCGCGCCTGCCCTATCCCGCCGACTACCCGCCGCCCCGCGACTCGGACGGCTGGGCCTCGTTCAACGGCCCGGGCCAGACGCTGCCCGAGGAGGTCCCGGCCTACGGCGGGACCAAATACGTCGAGCCCTGCCTCAAGGCGACCTTCGCCGACGGCGTGCGCGACCTGGCGCTGCGCTTCGACGGCGCCGAGGCCGAGGGCGAGGAGCTGCGCGTCAGGCTGCGCGACGCCTGGTACCCGCTCCTGGTGACGCTGCACTACCGCGCCCATCCGGCCCACGACCTGCTGGAGCGCTGGGCGACAGTCGCCAACGAGGGCGCGGAGCCGGTGACGATCGAGCGGATCTGGTCGGCGCAGTGGCACCTGCCGCGCGGCGGCGGCTACCGGCTGAGCCACCTGGGCGGGCGCTGGCTCGACGAGTTCCACCTGCGGCGCGAGCGGCTGGAGCCGGGCGTCAAGCTGCTCGAAAGCCGGCGCCTGACCACCAGCCACCAGCACAATCCCTGGTTCGCCGCCGATCGCGGCGATGCGACCGAGGACAGCGGCGAGGTCTGGTTCGGCGCCCTGGCATGGAGCGGCAACTGGAAGCTGGCGGCCGAGACGACCGAGCATCTCTCGACCCGAATCAGCCTCGGCCTCAATGATTGGGATTTCGCCTGGCGCCTCGGCCCCGGCGAAACCTTCGCGGCGCCGCCCGCCTACGCCGGCTACGTCGACGGCGGCTTCGGCGCCGCCAGCCGCCGCTTCCACGATTTCATCCGCGAGGCGGTCGTGCCGCATCCCGGCGCGCTGCGCAAGGTTCTCTACAACTCGTGGGAGGCGACCTTCTTCGATGTCAGCGAGCAGGGGCAGGCCGAGCTGGCGCGGCTGGCGGCGGAAATCGGCGTCGAGCTGTTCGTGATGGACGACGGCTGGTTCCACGGGCGCGCGCTCGACAACGCCGGCCTAGGCGACTGGTGGCCCGACGCGGCGAAATTCCCGCGCGGCCTCGCCCCGCTGATCGAGCAGGTCAACGCGCTGGGCATGGACTTCGGCCTCTGGCTGGAGCCGGAGATGGTCAATCCCGACAGCGAGCTGTATCGCGCCCATCCCGACTGGGTGATCCATTTCCCGACCCGCGAGCGGACCGAGGCCCGCGGCCAGCTTATCCTCAATCTGGCCCGCCCCGACGTGCAGGATCATCTGATCGGCCTGATCGACGATTTGCTGAGCAAGCACAACATCGCCTTCGTCAAATGGGACATGAACCGCAACGTCAGCGAGCCGGGCTGGCCGGGCGCCGCCGAGCAGCGCGAGCTGTGGGCGCGCTATGTCGATGGGCTGTACCGGGTCTGGGGCGAGCTGCGGCGCCGCCACCCGGGCGTCGTCTGGCAGAGCTGCTCGGGCGGCGGCGGCCGGGCCGATCTGGGCATCCTGCGGCTGGCCGACCAGATCTGGGTCAGCGACAACACCGAGGCGGCGGCCCGGCTGGCGATCCAGGAGGGCTTCTCGGCGCTATTCCCCGCCAGCGCGATGGAGGCCTGGGTCACCGACGCGCTGGCCGACCGGCGCTCGCTGGCCTTCCGCTTCCACGTGAGCATGTGCGGCGCGCTGGGCGTCGGCGGCCATCTGGCGCGCTGGACCGCCGGGCAGCGCGCCGAGGCGGCGGAGCTGATCGCGCTCTACAAAGCCATCAGGCCGATCATCCAGTTCGGCGACCTCCACCGGCTGCTGCCGGCCCAAGGCCAGCCGCTCTCGGCGGTCCAGTATGTCAGCAAGGATCGGGCGGAAAGCGTGCTGTTCGCCTTCCGCACCCATCTGCCGGAGCCCGCCGAGCTGGCGCCGATCCGGCTGCGCGGCCTCGACCCGGACGCCCGCTATCTCGTCGAGGGCTGGGACGGCCCGCGCTCGGGTCTGGCCTGGATGCGCGACGGGCTGCCGGTCGCGCTTGGCGATTTCGAGAGCGCCGTGCGCCGCATCCATCGCTGTGATTGAGTTTGCGGGGCAGGGAGGCGACCTGGACGGAAGTGTTTTAGGGATCAGGGATCAGAGGTCAGGCCGGACGGCGGGATGGCGGGCGCTGACAAGATCCGGCTTCCGGCTTCCGGCTTCTGGCCGGCCCTGACCCCTGACCCCTGACCCCTGACCCCTGACCCCTGACCCCTGACCCCTGACCCCTGACCCCTGACCCCTGACCCCTGACCCCTG
>DASWWB010000931.1:0-1569 GCA_036406115.1 Herpetosiphonaceae bacterium | reverse complement strand
CCTGCACCCCCGATGATACGCGCGTAGTTGGCGGGGCGAGTTTGGCTGGTGGGTACCATGGTTTGCGGGGCGGCGGCAAATCTGCCGTTTTGGGGGCGGGTTTATTGTTTGAAGATTGATTTCAATTCGTATTGATGTGATAGTCGCAGTAGCAATCCCCAATCAGCCACGGAACATATCTTACGCTCACCGCTAAACTAAAAACCCCGCCCAGCGTGCGACCACGCTATGCGCCCAAAAAACTGCACGCTCAATGCCGCCGCACAAACCATGGTACCCAACGCCCGCTCATCACCACTGGCTAGGTGCGTATCATTGGGGGATGCAAGGGGGCATGCCCCCTTGCGCTCCTCCCGCAGGGAGGCGGGGGAGGGCGCATCCCGCCCCGGCAGGGGCAACGCATCCCGCGAGGGAGCCGGAGAGGGCGAAATCTCAAGCCGTCAGCCGATGGCGCATCGCAAACTTGATCAGGCCGGGGATATCAGAGATCCCTAGCTTCTCCATAATCCGCCGCTGGTGGGTGCTGACCGTCGTCTTGGCCAGCACCAGCACCTCGGCGATTTCGGCGTTGGAGCGGCCCTGGACCAGCAGCTGAAAGACCTCGTACTCGCGGTCGCTGAGGTTGATCAGCGGATTGTCGCGCAGCTGGCGCTGGTGGGAGCTGGCCTGATCGAGGTGCGAGGTCGCCTGGCTGGTGTGGAGGCGGACGGCTGCGAGCGTCGCCTGTGCCTGCTGGAGCGCGCCGAGCAGCGGCCGCAGCGCCCGCAGCGCGCCGGGCGCCGCCGTCTCGTGCTCGCCGAGCTGGCGGGCCTCGGCCAGCTGGCCCTCGAGGATCGTCAGCTCGCGGTCGAGCAGCTCCAGGTCGATCTGCAACGTGCGGTGGTCGCTGGTCTGGGTTTCCAGCAGCAGCTGGGAGAGCTGGCGCAGCTGATCGCTTTGCTGGCGGACCAGCTCCAGCAGCCCTTCGCGCTCCTGCTCGGACTTGACGCGGCGGGCGATCTCGGCCTCCAGCTCGGCGGTGCGCTCGCGGATGCGCTCGTCGAGCTGGGTGTTGGCCTGGCGCAGGTGCTCCTGGAGGGCGCGCAGCTTGAGGTGGGTCGTGACGCGCGCCAGCAGCTCGGGGGCGTCGATCGGCTTGGAGACGAAATCCACAGCCCCGGCCTCCAGGCCGCGCACCTTGGCGGCTGGCTCGTTGAGGACCGTCATAAAGATCACCGGGATCTCGGCGGTGCGCGGATTGGCCTTCAGCCGGCGGCAGGTCTCGAAGCCGTCGATGCCGGGCATCTCGACATCGAGCACGATCAGATCGGGTTGGGCCAGCTGGGCGCGCTCGATGCCGCTGCTGCCGTTGCGCGCGGTCAGAATCTCGAAGCTATAGGCCTGGAGGTACTCCATCGCCACCTTGAGATTGGTGGTGTTGTCATCGATGATCAAGATTGTCTGCTGGCTGGCGCCGAACGATGCTGGGTGGCTCATAGGTCTCCTGGCTGGCCGCCGGCGATGCGGTTGCGGCCCTGGCGCTTGGCCGCGTAGAGCGCGGCGTCGGCGGCGGCCAGCAGCGCGCCGGGC
>DASWWB010000930.1:0-2721 GCA_036406115.1 Herpetosiphonaceae bacterium | reverse complement strand
GCCGCATCGCGCTCGGCCTGGGCGACCGCCGCCTGCGACTGGCGCCACTGCCGCCGGTAATGGACCTCCAGCGCCTCGCGCAGGCCGGCCTCCAGCTCCTGGACCTGCTCGGCCTCGCGGGCCTGGCGCTTGAGCGTCCGCAGCCGCGGCTCGATCTCGCCCAGCAGATCGTGCAGCCGGCTCAGGTTCTCGTCGGTCTGGCGCAGCCGGCGCTCGGCGTCGGCCTTCTTGGCGACCGAGACGCTGATCGCCGCCGCGTCCTCGAACAGGCCGCGCCGCTCCTCCGGGCGCAGGGTCAGCGTGGCGTCGACCAGCCCTTGGTTGATGATCGTGTAGCTCTGGGCGAGGGGCGCGATCGCCTCCTGGATGTCGCGCAAGCGCACCCGGCTCTTGTTGAGATAGTATTCGTTCTCGCCCGAGCGGAACGAGCGGCGCATGATCGTCACTTCGTTGAAATCAACCGCCAGCAGGCGGTCGCTGTTGTCAATCGAGAGCGAGACCTCGGCCATGCCCTGCGGGGCGCGCTTGCCGCCGCCGCCGTAGATCAGATCTTCGGTGCGCCGGCAGCGCAGGGCGGAGAAGCTCTGCTCGCCCAGCACCCAGCGGATGCAGTCCACCACGTTGCTTTTGCCAGAGCCGTTGGGGCCGACCACCGCCGTCACGCCGGGCGGGAATTCGATCACGGTGCGGTTGGCGAAGGTCTTGAACCCTTGGATTTCGAGGCGCTTGAGATACACACACGTTTCCGATGGCACTAAATAAGGCGAGTTCGCGCTCGCCCGCTGACTGTGGGAAGTATATCACAGGGGCCCGGGGCGCTGACGATCTAGGGATCAGGGGTCAGGCCGAACGACAGGATGGCGGGCGTCGCCGGCGGGTCCACGCAGCGCCGACGCTGGTCAGGAAACGCATTGATTGTCTGGCTTGCCCCCTGACCCCTGATCCCTGATCCCTCACTCCCCCGTCGCCCCCGGCAGCGTCGGATGGGCGAACGGCAGCGTCCACATGAAGCGCGAGCCCTTGCCGAGCGTGCTGTCGACCCAGATCCGCCCGCCGTGGGCCTCGATGATCTGCTTGGTCAGGAACAGGCCGAGGCCGACGCCCTGGGTTTCGCGGGCCAGCCGGTTGTCGACCCGATAGAAGCGGGTGAAGACCTTATCCAGCTCGTCGGGGCCGATGCCGATGCCCTCGTCGGCCACGTAGACCAGCGCCGAGCCGCCCTCGTGCCAGCCGCCGACCCGGATCATGCCGCCGTTGGGCGAGTATTTGACGGCGTTGGAGACCAGATTGCTCAGCACCATATGAATGCGCTCCTCGTCGGCGAAGACCGGCGGCAGGTCGGGCTCGAAGCGCAGCTGGAACTCATAGCGCTCGTCGACCGTGGCGGCGAAGGCGCCGACGACGCGCTGGGCCAGCTCGGGCAGGCTCCACTCGCTGGGGTGAAGCCGCAGGCCGCCGGCCTGGAGCCGCGAAACCTCCAGCAAGTCGCCGATCAGCCGGGCCAGGCGGTCGGCCTCCTCCTCGACGCCGGTCAGCAGCTCCTGGCGGGTCGGCTCGTCCAAAGTCACGTCGGTGCGCATCAGCGTGCTGGCGTAGCCCTTGATAATCGCCACCGGCGTCTTCAGCTCGTGGGACATCACCGAGATGAAGGTGGATTGCAGCTCCTCGTCGCGCTTCTGGCGGGTCAGATCGCGGACATTGGCGATCGCGCCCTGGAAGCGGCCGGCGCTGTCGCGGGTCGGGCTGTACGAGGAGCCGACATAGACCTCGTGGCCGTCGCGGTGGGTGATCCACCCCTCGATCGACGGATGGGCCTCGGGCGGGTAGAGCTGGAGCGGGCAGGCGGTCAGGCAGAGATTGACGCCCTGGGCGTTATGGATGGCCAGCACCTCGGCGCAGGGCCGGCCGAGCGCCTCGTCGCGCGGCCAGCCGGTGAGCCGCTCCATGGCTGCGTTGAAGCGCGTGATGCGCCAGCGGGCGTCCAGGATCATCACGCCGTCGGCGCTCTGCTCGATGATCGCGTCGAGCCGCCGCCGCTCATCGACCGCCGCCTGGTAGAGCTGGGCGTTGTGGACCGCGACCGCAGCGAAGTCGACGAAGGCGCCGAGCAGCTGGCGGTCGTCGGCGGTGAAGCCCACGTTCACAGCGGCGCGGAAGATCAGCAGCATGCCGACCTGGGCGGCGCCGGCGTAGAGCGGCAGGGCCACCGCCTGGCGCAGCGGCAGGTTGAGCGCCGCCGTGACCCGGCCCAGCTCGGCGCCGAAGCGCTGCGCCTGCGGCCCCTCGTCGTCCAAGATGCCGAGCAGATCATCGAACGCCGGCCACAGCTCGGGCGGCAGCCCGTAGGTGGCGCGGATCTCCAGCTCGTCGGCCGGGTTGCAGAGCGCGATCAGGCCGTAGTTGCCAGCCAGCAGCTCGACGGCCTGGGCGATCACCAGATTGAGCAGCGGCTCCAAGGCCAGCTGCCCGGCCATGGCCCGCCCCAGGCGCAGCAGATAATCGCGCTGCCGCAGCCGGCGGTCTTGTGGATCAAGCATAAGCGCACCTCGCCAGCAAACCTCACGCGGCGATTGTAGCCGATTCCGGGCCATGGGTGATTTAGGGGTCAGGGATCAGGGGGCAGGCCGGACGGGGCGAAGGCGAACGCCGCCGCGAAGACATACAGCCGCAAACCTCCCCTGACCCCTGACCCCTGACCCCTGACCCCTGACCCCTGACCCC
>DASWWB010000929.1:0-2109 GCA_036406115.1 Herpetosiphonaceae bacterium | reverse complement strand
GGTTGTGTTGCCGCCGTCGCGCCACTGCTCGCCGGTGTAGCTCACGTCAAGCGATGTAATTGCCTGGCCGGTAGCATTGCGCAGGCGCACGCCATAGTAGATCGCGCCGCTCGTGTTGGAGGGGATCGAGCCCAGCGCGCGCTCGGTGGCGCCGGTGCTGCCGTTGCTGTAGAGCGCGCCGGTGTTGCTGCTGCCGTTGCTGGCAATATACACCGTGCGGCTACTCTCCCAGCCGACAATCGTCGTATTGTTGACCCAAGGATTCGTCGTCCCGGTGTTGGCAAGCGTATCGAAGTTCTGCGTGTAGGGCGTGTTGAGAACGGTGATGTCAACTTGATCGGGAGCAGCGGATGCGCGCTGCGCAAGCTGGACGAACTGGCTGCTCAAAAGCGTGATCACCATCGTCAGGGTGAGCAGCATCCGAAGGGGCTTAGAAACCACGGGGCTTCCTCCATTGCAGTAGGGAGTCGTACTGCCACAAAAACTGCCGCGACATTGCGGCGCGAATGCGCCAGAACCGTTGCCGGTTCACCGGGAGATTGTACCTGGGATCCTTCAATGGACTGTCATGAGGTAGTTAACATCCGATTAAAGATCGAGCGGATCATCAGTTTACCATAACATGGATTTCCGCGCAAATATGCCGATTGAGTCATTTGCGCGCTTTTAACGCATCGCTATCGCAAAAATCGCCGATTGCATGCTACCATAGCCTCGGTCAATCGCAGAACCGGGCGACCGGCGATATTCGAGGAGTTGCGATCATGGACGGCGAGACCTGGCGCGAGTCGCTGGAGGAATACCTGGCGCAGCCGGCGCCCGTCGAGACCGAGGCGCTGCGGGATCTGGTGCGCGGCCTGGCGGACTGGCCCAAGCCAGCCTGGGTCGCGGCGGCGCTGGGCGCGCTCGATGCCCACCGGCTGCTGCGGCCGATCACCTACCCGGATGTCGAACGCCACCGGGCGGCGGCCGAGGATTGGCTGGCATGCCCCTGCCCGCGCCACGCCCAGCTTGCCCGCGAGGCCCTGGTTAAGCCGCAAGGCCTGTGGGGCAACTGCAACGATCTGCTCCACGTCAGCAGGATCGCTGCCTACAGCGCCGCGCTGGCCGCGTCGCCCGAGGGCACGCCCGGCCACGCGGTCCGCGCCGCCGTCACGATGGCCCATCCGCTGGTGTTCGATCCCCCGGAGGTGTGGGCGGCCATCCAGGCCCGGCTGCGCCTGCTGATCGGCGCCCCGCCGGCTTCGGACGCGGGGCCGACGCTTGATCGCCCGCGCGGCTGAGCGGATTCCGCCGCCGCTGCGCTACGCTGATCTTGATTAATACAGATTTCACTGTCACAGAAAGGATCGTTGCCATGGCCCGTCTCAATCAGATCATCGCCGTCGAAAAAGGCATCAAGAGCCGCTCGTTCCAGGAGCTGACCGAGGCCCACCACGCCTTGCAGAAGCAGGCGCTGCTCGCCGGCATCTCCCGCACCTACCGCCCCAAGGACGAAGAGGGTGAGCAGTTCCCCCCGGAATCCACCCGCGTCCAGGTCAAGGCCGATGAGATCATCCGCCAGACCACCGAGATCCTCACCCGCCTCTTTGATGTGACCGCCACCAAGGACTGGACCAATTGCGTCGCCCGCGCCGATGTCATTGTGGACGGGACCGTGCTGCTGCCCCAGGTGCCGGTCGCCTATCTGCTCTTTCTCGAAAAGCAGCTGACCGACATGCACACCTTTATCAAGAAGCTGCCGGTGCTCGATCCCTCCGAGACCTGGACCTTCGATCCCTCCGCCGACGCCTACGCCACCGAGCCGGTCCAGACCGTCAAGACCAAGAAAATCCCGCGCAACCACGTCAAGGCCGAGGCGACGGAGAAGCACCCGGCCCAGGTCGAGGTCTACTACGAGGATGTGGTCGTCGGCTACTGGCGTACGATCAAGTTTTCCGGCGCGCTGCCGGCCCGCCGCGCCCACGAGCTGCTGGAGCGCGTCGAGAAGCTTCAGCACGCCGTGAAGTTCGCCCGCGAGGAGGCTAACAACGCCGAGGTCGTCGAGCAGCAGGTTGGCGCCAAGGTGTTTCAGTTTATCTTTGGGTAGGGATAGGTAGGGCCTCCCCC
>DASWWB010000928.1:0-2396 GCA_036406115.1 Herpetosiphonaceae bacterium | reverse complement strand
ATGGACCCAGTTTTCGACCATATTGATCTGGGCCGCCGGCCCGGGCAGGCCGTGGACCAGCGGCGGGCCGGCGCGCAGGCCGCGCAGCAAGGCCAGGGGGCCGCGCGCCCGGATCTGCTCGGCGAGGTCGTCGGGGTGCGGCCCGAGCCAGCCGCCGGTCAGCTTGCCGGCGACGAAGCCGAACGGCCGCTCCTCGCGGGCCAGCAGATGGGCCACGACATCGGTGACATCCCAGCCGGCGCAGAGCGTGGCGGCGCTCCACTGGTCGGCGGCCAGCCGTTCCAGCATCGCCACCAGGGTGGCCCGTTCTTGTTTTAGCAGCTGTGACGCGCGCATCGCCCTTCCGCCCTCGCAATGATTCCTTAAATTGTACCATTGTTCACCGCCGCCGGTCGCGTCGGGGCTGCCGCCCGGGCGCCCGGCGAAATCGTGTATACTAGGCCGGCGAAGCGCCGCCGCCACCCGGGGGCCGCGCCTCAATGCTGCTTTTGACTCGTCAGGAACCCTGGGCCGGCAGCGGCGGGTTGCCTGCGGAGATTGCTATGACCCATTCCCCCACCCCTAGCATCGATCTCCTGCGCATGCCGTTCGATCAGTTCGGCCGCTACCAGATTATCGCCGAGGTCGCCGCGGCTTTGCGCGCCGAGCTTGGCGTCAGCCAGCTGCGAATCCTCGATGTCGGCGGCTACCAGGTGGACGAGCGCTTCGGCGAGCGCCTGCCGCTGACGCTGTTCCTGCCCGAGGACGATATCGAAGCCCTTGACACCATCCCCAGCTCGCTGCCCAAGTACCACCAGGGCGACGGCACCGCCATGGCTTTCGCCGACGGCGCCTACGATCTGGTCGTGACCGCCGACACGCTGGAGCATATTCCCGCCGAGCTGCGCCAGAAATTCGTCGCCGAGCTGTGCCGGGTCAGCCGCCATGGCGTCTGCCTGGTCGCGCCGTTCTTCTCGCACGAGACCGAGCTGGCCGAGCTGGTGCTGGCGCGCTATTTCAAGGCCGAGCTGCGCTATGTCCATCCTTTTTTGCAGGAGCACCGCGATTTCGGCCTGCCGCTGGTGCCGGAGACCTCCGGCTGGTTCGTCGAGCAGGGCTGCGCGGTGAGCGATTTTCCCTCGGGCTACGTGCATAGCTGGCTGGAGATGATGGTCCTGCGCACGCTGCTGTGGCGCCTCACCAGCGACGACGCGCTGGTCGGCACGCTGGAGGAGTACTACAACCGCGTGCTGTTCCCGGTGGAGCGGCGCGAGCCGGCCTACCGCCACCTGATCGTCGCGGCTCCTGCCGGCGCGCCGCTGCTGGTCGAGGTCGCCCGCCGCGCCCTGGCGCCGACCGTCCAGCCGCCGGTCGCCCCGCCCTCGGCCCACGAGCAGTTCTTGCAGCAGTTCCTGCTCCAGCTCATGCCGATGGGCCTGCTGGATCGGCTGCGCTCCGACGACGAGGCCTCGGTGAGCCACTGGCGGGTCGAGGCCAATCGGGTGGAGCTGGAGCGCCGCGGCCTGGAGCGCGAGCTTCTGGCCGCGCGCGGCGAGCTTGACCACGAGCGCCAGCGCCTCAGCGAGCAGGCGGCCGCCCACAGCGAGGCGGTCGGCCGCGCCCAGGGCGAGGCCAACCGGGTGGAGCTGGAGCGGCGGGAGCTTGAGCAGGAGTGCGCCCGGCTGCGCGAGCAGCTGGCCCAGGCCGGCGCCGAGCGCGACCACTGGCGCCAGCAAGCCCAGCGCCCGCTGGTCGATGTGCTGAGAAGCCGATTCAAATGATGCCGCCCGCCGCGCCTCCCGCGCCCGGCTCCTGGCCGCGCGTCACGGTGATTATCCTCAACTACAACGGCTGGCGCTTCATGCCGGGGTGCCTCGCCGCGCTCGCCGCCACCGACTATCCGGCCGAGGCGCTGGACATCCTGGTGGTGGACAATGCCTCGCATGACGGCTCGGTCGAGCATCTGCGGCGCGATTTTCCCGGCGTGCGCCTGCTCGCGCTGGGCGGCAACACCGGTTTCGCCGGCGGCAACAACGCCGGCATCCGCGCCTCCGACGCGCCCTACGTCGTGATGCTCAACAACGACACCGCCGTCGAGCCCGGCTGGCTGAAGCCGCTGGTCGCCGCCGCCGAAGCCGATCCGACGGTCGGCGCCTGCGGCTCCAAGCTGCTGTTTTTCTACGCCCGCCTGTCCCTGTCCATGACGGCCGAGTCGAGCTTCGTGCCGGCCGAGACCATGGGCGGCGGCGACACGCGGGTGCTGGGCGTGCGGCTGCGCGAGGCGGCGCTGGCCGAGCCGGGCGCGCCCCCGGTCGGCTACGGCGCCGGCTGGTACGACCGCGAGGGCAGCGGCCCGGGCGCCTATCGCTGGTCCGCCGCCGAGTCCGAGCTGATTGTCCCGGTCGCCGAGCCGGGCG
>DASWWB010000927.1:0-6966 GCA_036406115.1 Herpetosiphonaceae bacterium | reverse complement strand
GCAGAATGTCGGCAAGCCGATAAGCGAATCCAGCGGCGAGATCGCCATGGGCGCCGACTGCTTCCAGTACTACGCCGGGCTGCTGCCGGCCTTCGGCGGCCAGACGCTGCCGGTCAGCGCCAAAGGCACCGGCCTGACCTTCCGCGAGCCGCTGGGCGTCTGCGCCCTGATCGTCCCCTGGAATTTCCCCTTCGCCATCACGACCTGGAAAGTCGCGCCGGCCCTGGCCATGGGCAACTCGGTGGTGCTCAAGCCCGCCTCGCTGACGCCGCTCACGGCGCTGCTGCTGGGCGAGCTCGCGCTGGAGGCCGGCCTGCCGCCCGGCGTGCTCAACGTGCTGCCCGGGCCGGGCGGCGCGGTCGGCGCGGCGCTGGTCGGCCACCCCGCCGTGCGCAAGATCGGCTTCACCGGCTCGACCGAGGTCGGCGCCGGGATCATGGCCCAGGCCGCGAACGGAATCAAGCGGGTCTCGCTGGAGCTGGGCGGCAAGTCGGCCAGCATTATTTTCGCCGACGCCGACCTGGAGCAGGCCGCCGGCTCGATCTGGAGCGTCTTCGGCAACGCCGGCCAGGACTGCTGCGCCCGCTCGCGGCTGCTGGTCGAGCGCACGGTCTACGCCGAGGTCGTCGAGCGCTTCGTCGAGCGCACCCGCGCCATCCGCCTGGGCGATCCGCTCGATCCGGCCACCGAGCTGGGGCCGCTGGTCTCCGCCGCCCATCGCGAAAAAGTGGACGGGTATGTCAAGCGGGCGGTGGCGCAGGGCGCCCGGCTCTGCGTCGGCGGGACGGTCCCCGAGGCCGCCGAGTTCGCATCAGGCTCCTACTACCTGCCGGCGGTCTTCGACAATGCCGATCCGAGCCTGGAGCTGGTGCGCGAGGAGATTTTCGGCCCGGTGGTGGCAATCATCCCGTTCGAGGGCGAGGCGGAGGCCGTGCGGCTGGCCAACGACACGATCTACGGCCTGTCGGGCTCGATCTGGACCCGCGACATCGGCAGGGCGCTGCGGGTGGCGCGGGCGGTCGAGACCGGCGTGCTGTCAATCAATTCATCGAGCAGCGTCCACCTGTCGCTGCCGTTCGGCGGCTTCAAGCAGAGCGGGATCGGCCGCGAGCTGGGGCCGGGCGCGTTGGAGCACTACAGCGAGGTCAAGAGCGTCTTCATCGCCGACAACTAGCGAGAAGGAGGCAACCATGATCGACCACACCCTGCGCGGCATGCTCACCCGCGACGAGCTGGCCAAGCTGGTCGGGCGCGGCGAGATCGAGACCGTGCTGGCGGTTTTCCCGGATATGTACGGGCGGCTCATGGGCAAGCGCATCACCGGCCACTACTTCGTCGACCGCGTCCAGGAGGGCGGGATGCACGCCTGCGACTATCTGCTGGCCTGCGACATGGAGATGGACCCGGTGCCGGGCTACGCCTTCACCAGCTGGGAGACCGGCTACGGCGATTTCCACTGCGTCCCCGACCTCGCCACCCTGCGCCGCGCCACCTGGCTGCCCGCCACCGCCCTCGTGATCTGCGATGTCTTCAAGGAGGCCGACCACAGCCCGGTCGGCGTGGCGCCGCGCCAGCTGCTGCGCCGCCAATTGGAGCGCGCCAGGTCGATGGGCTTCAGCGTGATGGGCGGCTCGGAGATCGAGCTGTATGTCTTCAACGAAACCTACGACTCGGCCCGCGAGAAAAACTATCACCATCTCGCGACGATGGGCTCCTACATTGAGGACTATCACATTTTCCAGGGCACAAAAGAGGATGAGCTGATCGGCGCCATCCGCCGCCACCTGGACAACAGCGGCGTGCCGGTCGAGTTCAGCAAGGGCGAGTGGGGGCCGGGCCAGCAGGAGATCAACCTGGCCTTCAGCGAGGTGCTGGAGCAGGCCGACCGCAACGCGATCTACAAGCACGCCGCCAAGGAGATCGCCCACGGCCAGGGCAAGGCCGTCACCTTCATGGCCAAGTGGGATGAGAAACTGGCCGGCTCCAGCATGCACCAGCATATCAGCCTGTGGGACCGGCCCGACGGCGCCAGCCAGTTCGACGGCGACCAGCCGCTCGGCCCGGTCCAATCGAGCGACACCTTCCGCTGGTTTTTGGGCGGCTGGATGAAGCATGCCCGGGCCCTGACCGCCTGCTACGCGCCCTACGTCGCCTCCTACAAGCGCTTCCAGGCCGGCTCGTTCGCGCCGACCTCGGTCGCCTGGAGCTACGACAACCGGACCGCCGGCTTCCGCGTCGTGGGCCGCGGCCAGTCGCTGCGCGCCGAGTGCCGCATCCCCGGCGCCGACGCCAACCCCTACATCGCCTTCGCCGCCGCGATCGCCGCCGGCCTCGACGGGATCGAGAACCAGATCGAGCCGCCGGAGATTTTCGCCGGCGACATCTACCAGGCCCGCGAGCTGCCGCGCGTCCCGTCGACCCTGCGCGAGGCGATCGTCGAGTTCGAGCAGAGCGAGCTGGCCCGCAGCGCCTTCGGCGACGAGGTCGTCGAGCACTATCTCCATTTCCTCAAAACCGAGCAGCGCAAGTTTGATGAAGTCGTCACCTGCTGGGAGCGCGCGCGCTTCTTCGAGCGGGCTTAGGAGGAACCCATGCGTCTGAAGGACAAAGTCGCGATTATCACCGGGGCCGGCTCGGGCATCGGCCGCGAGGCAGCGCTGATCTTCGCCCGCGAGGGCGCCAAGGTCGTGGTCGCCGATCTCAAGGAGCAGGAGGGCGCCGCCGTCGTCGCCGAGATCGGCGCCGACAACGCGCTGTTCGTCAAGACCGACGTCGCCAAGGCCGCCAGCGTCCAGGCGCTCGTGGCGGCGGCCGAGGAGCATTTCGGCAAGCTGGATATCATCTTCAACAACGCCGGGATTTTCCCCGACGACGACGGCTCGGTCACCGAGACCAGCGAAGAAACCTGGGACCTGGTGATGAATGTCAACCTGAAGGGCGTGTTCCTGGGCTGCAAGTACGCCATCCCGGCCATGCAGCGGGCCGGCGGCGGCTCGATCATCAACGTGGCCTCGTTCGTGGCCCTGATCGGCGCGGCGGCCCCGCAGATCGCCTACACCGCCAGCAAGGGCGGCGTGCTCTCGCTGACGCGCGAGATCGCCGTCGAGTTCGCCCGCCAGAACATCCGCGCCAACGCGCTCTGCCCGGGGCCGGTCGACACGCCGCTGCTCGCCAGCATCCTGTCGGATCCGGTCAAGCGCCAGCGGCGGCTGGTCCACATCCCGCCCGGCCGCTTCGCCCAGGCCCGCGAGATCGCCAACGCCGCCCTGTTCCTGGCCTCCGACGAGGCGTCGTTCGTCAACGGATCGACGTTCACGGTGGACGGGGGGATTACGGCGGCGTACATTACGCCAGAGTAGGGGAAGCGGGCTAGCGGCTGGAGCAAGGATTTAGGGGTCAGGGATCAGGGGTCAGGACCGGCGGTAACACGGGCGGGAACCCTTGGCGGCGCCCGCCATCCCTCGGTTCGGTCTGACCCCTGATCCCTGACCCCTCAGCTCATCCCTTCGGCAATCGCCATGCCAGCAGCATCCGCACGGTCCAGACGAAGACGAAGGCCAGGAACGCGACGAAGGCCAGGCCGGCCAGCCCGACGGGGAAGCCGGCCGAGCCGGGCAGATTGGCGCTGATCACCAGCTGGAAGACCAGGATCAGCTCCGCGAGCGTCGCAACGCCGAACCAGCGCATCTGGCTGGCGAACAGGGCCATGGTTTGGGCCCGGCGCTCGGGGGCGAGCCAGTAGTCTTTGTTGGGCAAGTTGATCATCCAATCGGGCATCCTGCCGAACAGCGGCGGCAGCCCCGCGAACAGCGCCAGCATCAGGCCCAGGACCAGCCCGTAGCCGATGAAGAAGACCGGCCGCGTGGCCCATGCGTTGGCGTAGCCGCGCGCCGAGTAGTGCGAGGCGATGGTGTCCGGGAGCTTGGGGTAGAAATACAGGCCTTGCAGCAGCGCGGCGCCGATCAACCCGGCGTAGGCCAGACGGACCTTCGACATAACCCACCTCCAATGCGAACCGCCACAATGACAAGAGCCGCCCCGGCGCGACACGCCCAGGCGGCTCCTCTCCCGTCCCGGCCGGCGGCGCTACTTCTGCGGGTTGGGATAGCGCTCCAGCTTGCCGTCCAGGTCGGCGATCCGCTCGCGCATCTCCTCCAGGGTCAGCTGGGCACCGGCGTCGTCGGTGGGCCATGCGATGCCCTCGGCGGCGAGATCCTGGCCCTCCTCCAGGGCCTGGACGGCGCGGGTCAGCTTGCGGCGCTCGGACAGCCACTCTTTGCGATACATGCGGTTCTTATATTGCGGCATCTGCGTCCTCCTTCAGCAGATCAAACAGTTCGTCAAGCGTCCCGATCAGGGCGTCGGGGCGCGCCGCCTCCAGTGTAGCATACTCGTGCGATCCCGTCTGGACCGCCACGGTGGCGACGCCGGCGGCGCGGCCCAGATCGATGTCGTGGGTCGTGTCGCCGATCATCAGGGCCTGGGCGGCGGAGAGGCCGAAATGGGCCAGGGTCAGGTCCAGCATCTCGCGGTGCGGCTTGGGCTGCGAGACGCGATCGTTGCCCATCAGCAAGCTGAACGGCGCCAGCAGATCGACCTGCGCCAGGACCGCCGCGCTGACCGGCGTGATCTTCGAGCTGGCGATCGTCAGGATGAAGCGCTCCGCCAGCGCCAGAATCGTCTCGCGGACGCCGGGGAACAGCGTGGTGGCCGGGATGGCGGTCTCGCGGTAGATCGCCCGGTAGCGCTCGGTGTAGGCCGGCCAGAGCACCAGGCGCTCGTCCGGCCCGGCCGGGGCGAAGCGCTCCCAAAACGTCTCCAGCGGCAGGCCGATCAGCGCCGCCAGCTCGGCGGCGGGCGCCGGGGGGCGGCCGTGCTCCGACAGCACCGCATTGACTGTCTCCACGATTCCCGGCACCGAATCCACCAACGTCCCGTCAAGGTCGAACGCCAACAGCTTGCGGCCAGCGCCAAGCATCACAGATCCTCCGCAGCCGCCGGATCGGATGCGCCCGGCGGCGGGGGAATTATACCGGGGAGTCGTCAGTCGTTAGTCGTCAGGGATACAATCTGCGGCTCTGCCCGGCAGCTTGCGCAAGGAATCGATCTCCAAACCCTGACGACTGACGACTGAAAACCATGGGAAATCCGCCGCGCGATTGCATCTATACCTGGTGATGAGTCATTCGGAGGACCGACCATGATCCAGCTTGGCTTCAGCGGCCGCATCCTGGGCGAGCCGCGGCTGCGCGCTCACGACAGCCAGCGCCTCGCCAGCAGGCCGCACCTGAGCGTCAGCCTGCTGCTGCTGCGCGACGTGCTTGCCTATCTGATCCGCCACGCGGTGCGCCTGTACCGGCTGCCGGCCGGCCTGGCGCCCTACCTCACGTACGGCCAGGACGGGCGGCTGCTGCGCCAGATCGAGGAGTGCGCCGGCGAGCTGGCGCAGCTGGGCGCCGAGGCCGTCGCCGCCGGCCTGCGCCTGACCCTGCACCTGGACTCCAGCGTGGTCCTGAGCACGCCCGACGACGAGCTGGCAGCCCGCTCCTGCCGCGAGATCGAGGCCCAGACGGCGCTGCTGCGGGCCTTCGGCAGCCCCGAGCCGGTCGTCGTGGTCCATCCCGGCGGCCTGTACGACGACCGGGCGGCGGCCGGCGAGCGCTGCGCCCGGCGGCTGCTGGCGCTCAGCCAGCAGGCCCGCGACACGCTGGCGCTGGAGCACGACGGGCGGCTCTGGAGCCTCGGCGAGCTGTTCGCCATCCACTCCCGCACCGGCGTCCGGCTGGTGTTCGACCATCTCCACCACCAGCTCTACAACCCGGCCCGGCTGCCGGCGGCGGCGGCGCTGCGCCTGGCCCTCGCCACCTGGCCGCCGGGGCAGACCCCGAAAATCCATTTCGCCAGCCCGCGGACCGAGCTGCGGATCGGCGTCACCGGCGCCGGCGGGACCAGGCTCGACGAGCCGGGATGGCACGAACACAGCGACTACGCCCACCCCTTCGAGCTGATCAACCTCCTGCGCCAGCCGGCGGGCCGCCCCTACGCCGTGATGCTGGAGGCGAAAGCCGGCGACCTGGCGCTGCTGCGCGCCCGGGAGGACATCGCCAGATTCGCCCCCGAGCTGGCGGGGCGGATCGCATGAGCCGCGAGCCTGACGCGCCGGTGCTGGTGGCGATCGTCGCCGGGGCGGCGGACTGGCGGCGCGTCGCCGAGGAGGGCTGGTACCGCATCCCGCTGCGCCGGGCGCCCCGCCGCATGGACGCCGACCTGCTGGCGCTCTACCAGACCAAGCGCTGCGGCGCCGGGGCGGGCGGCGTGCGCTGGTACGCGCCCATCCTGCGCAGCGCCATCCTCCGGCGCGCCGAGCTGCTGCCGGACGAGCCCGGCCACCCCCGGGCCGACGAGCGCTACTGGCGCCTGGAGCTGGGGCCGCTCAGCGCCCTGCCCCGGCCGATCCCCGCCGGCCGCGCCCGCCGGACCATCTTCATCCCTACGACCTGGGGCGCGCTGCTCACCGCCGGCGAGCTGGCTGATCTCTGGCCGGCGGGCAGGGACGCCGGCGCCGACAGCCTGCGTGAGACGTTCGGCGTCGACCGCCGCCGACTGCGCGAGGCTCGCCGCCGCTACGGCCGCCAGCGCCCAGCGATCCTGCTCTGGATCGCGGCCAGGCCCGGCGAGGGACCAGCGGCGGATCCAGCCAATGGGGGATAGCGGGTCCGGGATGAATCCGGTACAATCGACACACCAACCGCCATCGAATTGAGAGAGCGTATGAACCAGCCCACCAATCTGCTGGCCCAGGCCAGCCACGCCCTGCACGCCAACGACCGCCCGACCGCCCGCGCCCTGCTGGCCGAGACCCTCCGCGCCGATCCGGCCAACGCCGAAGCCTGGCTGCTGCTGAGCGAGGCCGTCGAGCAGCCCGCCCAGCGCCGCGACTGCCTGGAGCGCGTGCTGCTGCTGGAT
>DASWWB010000926.1:0-3029 GCA_036406115.1 Herpetosiphonaceae bacterium | reverse complement strand
GACCCCTGACCCCTGACCCCTGACCCCTGACCCCTGACCCCTGACCCCTGACCCCTGACCCCTGACCCCTGACCCCTGACCCCTGACCCCTGATCCCCGATCCCCGATCCCCGAATTGACGAACGCCCCCCCGCAAGCTACAGTGGCCGCCATGTTCCCACAGCGACAAGGAGAGTGCCATGAGCGACGATGCGCGGGTCCACTATCGCGGCTGCACGCTGTGCGAGGCCATGTGCGGGCTGGAGATCACGGTGCGCGGCGGGGCGGTGGCCGGCATCCGCGGCGATGACGCCGATCCGTTCAGCCGCGGCCACATCTGCCCCAAGGGCGTGGCGCTCCAGGACATCCACGCCGATCCCGACCGGCTGCGCCATCCCATGCGACGGACCGCTGCCGGCTGGGAGCGGATCGGCTGGGAGGAGGCCTTCGACGAGGTCGCGGCCAGGCTGCGGGCGATCCGCGCCGAGCATGGGGCCGACGCGATCGGCGTCTACCAGGGCAATCCCTCGGTCCACAACCTGGGCGCGATTATGTTCGCGCCGGAGTTCATCCGCAGCCTCGGCACGAAAAACCGCTTCTCCGCGACCTCGGTCGACCAGCTGCCGCACCAGCTCGTCGCCCACCAGATGTTCGGCCACCAGCTGCTGCTTCCCATCCCCGACCTCGACCGGACCCAATTCCTGCTGATTTTCGGCGCCAACCCCGCCGTCTCGAACGGCAGCCTGATGACGGCGCCGGATGTCAAGCGGCGGCTCAAGGCGATCCGCGAGCGCGGCGGGACGATCGTAGTGATCGATCCGCGGCGCACCGAGACCGCCGCGCTGGCCGACCGGCACCATTTCGTGCGGCCCGGCAGCGACGCCCTGGTGCTGCTGGCGCTCATCAACACGCTGTTCGACGAAGGGCTGGCCCGGCCGGGGCGCCTGGCCGGCTTCGCGGACGGGCTTGACGTGATCGAGGAACTGGTCGCGCCATTCGCGCCGGAGCGGGCCGCCGCCCACGCCGGGATCGACGCCGCGACCATCCGCCAGCTGGCCCGCGATTTCGCGGCGGCCGACGGGGCGGTCTGCTACGGCCGGATCGGCGTCTCGGTCCAGGAGTTCGGCGCGCTCTGCCAGTGGCTGATCAACGTCCTCAACCTGCTGACCGGCAACCTTGACCGGCCGGGCGGCGCGATGTTCACCACGCCGGCCTTCGACACGCTGCCGGCCGGCGGCAAGGGCAACTTCGGCCGCTGGCGCAGCAGGGTGCGCAGCCTGCCCGAGTTCGGCGGCGAGCTGCCCAGCGCGGCGCTGGCCGAGGAGATCCTGACGCCCGGCCCGGGCCAGATCCGGGCGCTGGTCACCTCGGCCGGCAACCCGGCGCTCTCCACGCCCAACGGCCGCCAGCTCGAAGCGGCGCTCGAACAGCTCGATTTCATGGTCTCGATTGATTTTTATCTGAACGAGACCACCCGCCACGCCCATCTCATCCTGCCGCCGACCTCGCCGCTGGAGCACGACCACTACGATGTGGTCTTCCACACGCTGGCGATCCGCAACACCGCCAAATATTCGCCGGCGCTGTTCGAGCCGGCGGACGACACCCGCCACGACTGGGAGATTTACCAGGCGCTGAGCCGGCGCCTGCGCGATGACGAACAGCGCGGCGAGCGGCCGGCCATCCCGCCGGCCAAGCTGCTGGAGCGCGGCCTGCGGGCCGGACCGCACGGCCTGAGCCTGGAGCGATTGCTGGCCGAGCCGCACGGGATCGACCTGGGGCCGCTGGAGCCGCGTCTGCCCGAGCGGCTGTTCACCGCCGACCAGCGAATCCGCCTGGCGCCCGAGCCGCTGGCCGCCGATCTGGCCCGGGTGGCGGCGCGCTGGCCCGCCGACGCCGCGCCGCCCGCCGACGGGCTGGTCCTGATCAGCAGGCGCCAGCTGCGCTCCAACAATTCGTGGATGCACAACAGCGCCCGGCTGGTGCGCGGCGACGATCGCTGCACGCTGCTGGTCAATCCCGCCGACGCCGCCAGCAGGGGCATCGCCGACGGCGCGGCAGTGCTGGTGCGCTCGCGGGTCGGCGTGATCAGCGCCAGGGCCGAGCTGAGCGACGAGATCATGGCGGGCGTCGTCAGCCTGCCCCACGGCTGGGGCCACAGCCGGCCCGGCACCGGCCAGCGCACCGCCGCCGCCCACGCCGGCGCCAGCGTCAACGATCTGACTGACCATCTGGCGCTGGACGAGCTGTCGGGCAACGCCGCGCTCAACGGCGTCCCGGTGACGATCGAAGCGGCGGCCGCCTAGCATCCGCCCAGAAAGGAGGAGGCCATGGATCTCGCCGCAACGCAGGCCTACGCCGATGAGCTTGGCGCCGCCATCAGCTACGCCATCCAGGCCCACACCTATTTCCCGAACACGCCGAGGGCGGCGATTCGCTACTGGGACGAGGCGACGCCCTACGTGATCCACCCGATCTGGTGCGCCATGACGCTGCTCGCCGAGCCGCTGCTGGACGCCGGCATCCGCTATCCCGGCGCCATCGCCTTGCTCTGGCACGATCTGCTGGAGGACACCAGCCGGCCGCTGCCCCCAAGCGCGGCGCCGCAGCTCCGCGCCCTGGTTCAGGAGATGACGTTCGCCAATTTCGATGAGGAGCTTGAGCGGCTGTGGGAGCGCAGCGACCTGGCGCAGCTGCTCAAGCTCTACGACAAAGTGTCGCAGTTCCTTGACGGCACCTGGCTGTCGGATCAGCGCTGGAACCAGCTGGTCGCGCACACCGAGCGGCTGGCCCGGCTCGCGGCGGAGCGCTACGGGGAGCTGAATATTCTCAAGCTGGCCGCCGCGCTCGCCAGGCCGCGGCCCTAGCGCTGGCCGAGGGCCAGGGCGATCGCCTGCTGGAGGCTGCTCTGGGTCGCGATCGCGTTGAGATCGACGCCGAGGCCGACCAGCGTCTGGGCGACCTCGGGCCGGATGCCCGTCAGCATGACTTGCGCGCCGAGCAGCCGCACCGACTGGGCGGCGCGCAGCAGGGCGTTGGCGACCTGGGTG
>DASWWB010000925.1:0-1601 GCA_036406115.1 Herpetosiphonaceae bacterium | reverse complement strand
CGCCGGCAGGTACATCAGCCTGGCGGCGGGCCGCGCCATGCCCAGGCGGATGCACAGCTCGGTCTCGTCGTTCTCCTGGCCGATCGACAGCGCGCCGACCCTGCCGATCCGAAAGCCGCCGATGAGCGCGAAGACCTCGCGGCGGAACGACATATTGCAGCCGATCAGATTGCGCACCGGCGCCGGGGAGGCGGGCATGCCGGCGTAGGTGCAGCCCACGACCCAATCGAACTCGGCCGGGAACCAGCGCGGGCGGCCGGCGGGCCAGCGCGGCAGGATCGCCCCGCCCGCCCCCAGCGCCTGCGGATCGGCGTAGGCGGCGGCCAGGCGCTCCAGCCAGTCCGGCGCGGCCCGCGCGTCGTCGTCCAGGAAGGCGATCAGCTCGCCGGCGGCGGCGGCGACGCCGCTGTTGCGGGCGCCCGAGAGGCCGCGCGGCCCGTCGTTGGCGATCACCGTCGCGTCGGCGAAGCGCTCGCGGGCGCGCCGCAGCAGCTGATCGTTATGGTCGATCACGACGATCGTCTCCGCCGGCAGGGCCTGGGCGCGAACCGAGGCCACTGCGGCGGCAAGATCATCCCAGCGCGCCTCGGTATAGGCGCAAATGATGACAGAAATCAAGTTCATAGGGGAAACTTACTGGTCTTGGTGCGAGTCGGAGACCGTCAGCGCGAGCTGGGCTGCCGCCGGCCGGAGGCGGCGCGCCGGGCGCAGGCGCTCCTTGATCAGCGTCTTGAGCACCCGCCAGCCGTCGGGCAGCGCCCGCAGGTTGCTGGAGCCGTGGATGCGCAGCGCCTCGAAGCTCGGGACCTCGGCGACTTTGAAGCCGGCCCGCAGCGCGCGGACGTTCATCATGGTCTCGATTTCGAAGCCGTCGCCGTCAAGCTGGAGGTGGGAGAGGACGCGGGCGTAGAAGGCGTTGTAGCCGTAGCAGAGATCGGAGTAGCGGGCGCCAAAGAGCAGACGCGAGGCGACGGTGAAGCACCAGTTGCCGAAGCTGCGGATGAACGACATATCGGCGGTGCCGCCGCCCTGGAGGAAGCGCGAGCCCTTGACGAAATCGGCCCCCGACAGCAGCGCGCCGACGAACACCGGGATCTCGCCCGGATCAGTCGAGCCGTCGGCGTCCAGCATCACGATGATCTCGCCGGTGGCCGCCGCGAAGCCGGCCCGCAGCGCATCGCCCTTGCCCTTGCCCGTCTGATGGACGATCCGCACATCGGGCAGCAGGCGCCGCGCCACTTCGACGGTGTCGTCGGTCGAGCGGCCGTCCACCAGCACGACTTCGTGGACCCAGGCCGGGATGCGCGGCAGCACGTGGGGCAGGTTGCGCGCCTCGTTGATCGTCGGGATCACGACGCTGACCGCCGGCATATCATTGAACAGCGAGCCGGGCACGAACGGAGGAGCGGCGACAAAGGCCAGGTTCTGGGCGGGGCGGGCTTGCTCAAACTGCATACGGCTGGCGACTGCTTCCATGAGGTGATCCTCCAATTGCTCACAACGATTGCTTCAATGCGGGATTTGGTGCGACAGCCACGGCCTCGCTGCGGTTGGCTGCTTCAGATCGCCGGCAAGATATTGCTTTTCAGTAAAACTTCTAC
>DASWWB010000924.1:0-3752 GCA_036406115.1 Herpetosiphonaceae bacterium | reverse complement strand
CACCTGCCAGCGGGCGCTGCTCAGCCCCGCCGGCCGGGCGAGCTGGTCGCCGGCGTCCAGCAGCAGGCGGTTGGTCCGGAAAATCTCGACGATCAGCTGGGTTATGGCCTCAAGGCCGGTTTGCGGTTCATCCATAGGCAGCATGCTGCCAGATTGGCAGGATCTTGTCAAATTTCTTGTTGACAGTTTACTGTCAATTTGGTATACTACTGTCATTGAAAGCAGCGTATGTGGAGGCCGCGAATGAAACTGAACCACCTTAACCTGTCGGTGACGGATGTTCCGGCGACGGCGGCGCTTTTGGAGAAGCATTTCGGGCTGCGCCCCATGCCGATCGAGGTCGACCCGCAGACCATGGCCTTCCTGTCGGACGACAACGGCGCGGCGATCACGCTGATGAACATGGGCGACGAGGCGAAGATCAAATATCCGGGCACCTTCCACATCGGCTTCGCCCAGGAGAGCGAGAAGCGGGTCAACGAGATCCACCGGGGGCTGGTGGCGGATGGCTACAAGGCGGCCGCGCCGCGGCGCTTCCACGGCTCCTGGACCTTTTATTTCCGGGCGCCGGGCGGCTTTTTGATCGAAGTGCTGTGCTGAGTTGATTGGCGGCTCGGCGGCGCGAGGCTCGGCGGATGCGCCGGGCCTCGCGCCATGGCGGCTGATTCATCCCGCCCCGCCGCCCGCCGCCGGCGCGAAGAGCTGCGGGACGAACGCGGCCAGCGCCGGGTGGCCGCGCAGCTTGTCCTCGATCGCGGCGATCACCGGCGGCTCGGGCTCGGCGGCCCGGGCGTAGAGATCGATCCCCGCCGGCGTGAACAGCGTGGGGGCGAAATAGGTCACCGCCCAGTCGGCGCAGCGCGGATCGTGGTCCAGCACGCACCAGTCGCTGGTGGTCCAGCGCAGATACCAGGGCTTGCCGCGCCAGCGGAACAGCCGGGGCCGGCTCGGGTCCTGGACATCGATGCCGCGCACATGGCGCTCGGCGCCGGCGGCGGTGAAATAGCGCACGTCGTCGTCGAGGCGCCGGGCGCCATCACCTAGCGGGTCGCCGGGCAGCGGCGCGTAGGTGATCGTCGGCCCGTAGCGCTTGCGCCAGAAGGGCAGCGAGGTGCGGATCACCCGCCAGGTCCCGCAAAACGCCGCAAGCTCGAAGGGCGCCCCGGGCGCCGGATACCGCTCCAAAACCTCCAGCACATCCATCATTTGCCTCCTCGCGCCGACCCGGCTGCGCCGATCGCGGGCGCCCCGCCGCTGGTTTGACGTGCTGCGTTATGCGTGCTACACTCACGCCACCCTCGGCCAGCCCAATAACTCAAGCCCTCGCTGGGGAGCCTGTCCCCGCTTGTTCGATGAGGAACCGCGCATGAAGCATTTGCTTTTTCTGGACCAGGTCATCGCAGTGCGCGAGATCTACTGGAACCTGCCCAAAGAGTTGGCAGAGATTTTCCTGTATGTCACCGCGATTGCCGCCCTCAGCGTGATGTTCTACAAGATTTACCAGGACGTGCTGCTGTGGCGCAAGGGCCATTCCATGGTCCGCTCGGCCAACTTCGGCAACCGGCTGTGGCTGACCGCGACCGAGATCTTCGGCCAGAAGCGCGTGCTGCGCGACCGGGTGCCGGGCGTGATGCACACCTTCATCTTCTACGGCTTCCTGGCGCTGTTCATCGGCACCGACATCATCGCCGCCGAGGCTGATTTTACCATCCCGATCGCCGGCGAGCAGGCCGGCAAGATCCTCACCGGCGGCTTCTACAAATACTACGAGACCATCCTCGACGTGATGGGCCTGGTGTTTTTCATCGGCCTGGCCTGGGCGGCCGTCCGGCGCTACAAAGTCAAGCCCAACCGGCTCGACAACCGCCGCACCGACGCCTGGGTGCTGGGCTCGATGATCTTCATCGCCGTCGGCGGCTATCTGATCGAAGGGCTGCGGCTGGCCAATCAGACCATGACGGCGATTGATCCGGCGAACGGCCAGCCGATCACGGCGATGGTCTACGAGCAGTCGTGGGCCAAGTGGGCGGTGTTCGGCTACCCGCTGGCCGGCCTGTTCCGGCTGATCGGCCTGGGCGCGGTCCGGGCGGCGGACAACAGCATCGTCACCAGCGGCGCGGGCCTGTTCATCCACCAGGTGCTCTGGTTCTCGCACATGTTCGTGGTGTTCGCCTTCGTCGCGTCGATCCCCTTCTCGAAGTTCCGCCATATCTTCTACACGCCGCTCAACAATCTGCTGCGCGACCGCGAGCCCAAGGGCGCGCTTGATAAAATCCCCAACCTGGAGGCCGAGGTCGAGAAAGACGAGCCCAAGCTCGGCGTCCAGACCCTCGGCGATTTCTCCTGGAAGCGCCGCATGGACTTCGACGCCTGCATGCGTTGCGGCCGCTGCCAGTCGGTCTGCCCGGCCTTCGCCTCGGGCTCGGAGCTGTCACCCAAGTGGCTGATCACCAAGATGAGCGACCTGATGCACGGCGGCCCGATCCTCAAACAGGACGGCACCGTGATGATGGTTCAGGCGGCGGACGGCGCCCACGCCGGCGGCGAGACCGCCGCGGCCGACGCCGAGGGCGGCAAGCTCAAGATCATCCATGGCAATATCGAGACCATCCCGCTCTACGAGGAAGGGATCGTCACCGAGAACGAGCTGTGGAGCTGCACCACCTGCCGCGCCTGCATGACCGAGTGCCCGGCCACGATCGAGCACGTCGATGACATCATCGATTTCCGCCGCAACCTGACGATGGTGATGGGCGAGATCCCCTCGGGCGTCAAGAACGTGCTCCAGGGCATCGAGCGCTCGGGCAACCCGTGGAAGCTGCCGCAGCGCGACCGCACCGCCTGGGCCGCCGGCCTCGACGTGCCGACCCTGGCCGAGAAAGAGTCGGTCGACGTGCTGTACTGGGTCGGCTGCGCGCCCTCCTACGACGACCGCTCCAAGAAAACCGCCCGCGCCATGGTCCAGCTGCTCCAGCGCGCCGGCGTCGATTTCGCGATCATGGGCGACGAGGAGACCTGCACCGGCGACCCGGCCCGCCGCATGGGCGAGGAGCTGCTGTACGAGCAGCAGGCGACCACCAACATCGAGACCATGGGCCAGTACAAGTTCAAGAAAGTGGTCACGACCTGCGCCCACTGCTTCAACACGATCAAAAACGAGTACCCGCAGTTCGGCGGCAAGGCCGGCGTGGACTACGAGGTCGTCCACCACACCGAGTATCTCAACGATCTGGTCGAGAGCGGCAAGCTGAACCCGGTCGAAAGCGTCAACGAGAAGGTCGTCTACCACGACCCCTGCTACATCGGCCGCTACAACGATATCTACGAGGAGCCGCGCAACGTCCTGTCGAGCATCCCCGGCCTTGAGCTGGTCGAGGCCGGCCCGCGCAACCGCGAGAAGGCGATGTGCTGCGGCGGCGGCGGCGGCAATGTCTGGCTGGAGGGCTGGGGCGACAAGGGGATCAATGTGATCCGCCTGGAGCAGCTCCAGACCGAGAAGCCCGACACCGTCGCGATGGGCTGCCCGTTCTGCATGGTGATGTTCGAGGACGCCGCCAAGAACACCGGCCAGGGCGACACGCTCGGCCGCAAGGACGTGGCGGAGCTGCTGCTCCAGTCGATCGGCCCTGGCGAGCAGCCGCCGGCCGCCTAGGAAAACTAGTCGTCAGCCGCCAGTCGTCAGTCGCCAGGGGGGTGAGATCCTGGCGGCTGGCGGCTTTTAGTCGTCAGCTGTCAGTCGTCAGTCGCGAGGG